>JAUYEQ010000095.1 GCA_030691295.1 Bacteroidota bacterium | reverse complement strand
AGTCAGAAGTCAAAATTTGAAACCTTTGCCACGTGAAATGTTGATTGGACTGTCTAAAAAAATAAGAGAAAGCAATGTTCCGATTTTGGTTGAGTTGCACGATTGGGCTTTGTTACCACAAAACTTTCACAAAAGTATTGAGCAACATTACGAAGTGTTTTTTAGTAATGTTGAAATGCTGGTTAGCGAACCTTCAACTGCATATCAGAAAAATACTGACTCAAAGAACAATGATCAATAAATTACTACTGATTATTCTAATGGCGACTGGTTTTTCCTCTGTTGCCCAGCATTATCCCCAACCCGTATTATCCGACACCACCAATTACGGAAGTTACACCTCGCGGACGATGAATTTGCTCCAATCCAGCACTCCGGAAAAACGGAATACAGTAAAAATTCTGGTTTACGGGCAGTCAATAAGTGTTCAGGATTGGTGGCTGGAAGTCAAAAAAGCGATTCAAAACCGTTTCCCGAATGCCAACCTTATCATGGAAAACAAGGCCATTGGTGGGTTTGCCTCGCAAATACTCTGCAAAACAGTGGAAATGGATGTAAGCAGCTTTTATCCCGATCTGGTTTTGCTGCATATCTACGGAAGCAACCAGATGTACGATTCGGTTTTATATACCATCCGCAGCCGTACAGCCGCAGAAGTGGCCATTCAAACCGACCATTACACCGGCGAAAGCGCCTGGAGCGATACTATGTCGTACCATTTTCTGCCCGCAATGGCCGAAAAGTATAAATGCGACCTGATCAATATTCGCGACCCGTGGAAAAAGTACCTGAACGACCACCAGCTGAATCCGAAAGATTTGCTGAAAGACGATGTCCACCTCAACAAATACGGCGAGTTCCTGATGGCAGAACTAATCAAACCGTTGTTTCAATACAAATCAAAATATGAGTCCGATCCGTTTGGTTTGTGCACCACTTTGGTGGCCGGAAAGGATTTCAAAATCAAAAAAGGCAAAATGGAATTGCCATTTTCAGGCAATCGTGTTGATTTGATTTATCCTGAAAATACCACTTCAGCAAAAACCGAAGTGTTACTCGACGGACAAAAACCATCCACTTTTCAGGGAACCTATTTTATGACACGCCCCTATTCCCTCAACGGCAAAGCATGGCCATGGGACTTGCCGGCAACGATTCATATTGACCGGAATACACCGTGGGTGGAGGAAGCGTGGACCTGTAAATTCACGGAAGCCTCAGCGCCTTTTGAAGATTTTGGTTTCGAAATCAGCGGTTCTGTTACCGGTTTTGACGGATTCGGCAAGGCCAGCGAAGATTTTGTTTCAAAGTCGGGGCGGGTAATCATTAAAAAAGGCGATGCTGAAAAAGGTGGTGACTGGCACCTGAACCGCTCTTGGAAAGTATTGAAAACAACCCTCAATACAGGCGACGAGGTGAAATGGAAAACCTATTCCATCAGCATGGATAACTGGAAGCCTGAATCTGCCGGGGATGAAAAAGGCATTTCTACCCTGTTTCAGGGAGTACCCAACACGAACCACAATCTGGTTTTAATTTCTGAAAATAAGGAAAAACTGCCAGTTCAGGAAATCAGGGTGTACCGACCGTTTTGGGGGAGAAAGTGATTTATCATTCAACAACAATGACAACAAAGAGAACAATCACAACAAAAACTCGCATCGAATCAATAACTATGAAACAATTTCAAAAAATCGCAAGTCTGTTTATCCTTTTAACAGTAACGTTTGTTGCAGGTTCTCAAACTGCCAAACCGCGCCTACTGGTTCGTTCCGACGATATGGCTTCGAGCCACGCCGCCAATAAAGCCTGCGTCGATGTCGTTAAAAACGGCATCAGCCGTTCCGTAGAAATTATGGTTCCCTGCGCCTGGTTTTTCGAGGCGGTACAAATGCTGAAGCAAAACCCAGGCATCGACATTGGAGTTCATCTTACCGTTACCAGCGAATGGGACGGCGTAAAATGGGGACCAATTACTGCATCGCCTTCGCTGATGGACTGGTACGGGAACTTCCCCGCTACCACCGGCGAATGGTACAACATGCCCTGGAAACTGGATGAGGTTGAAGCCGAATTCAGGAAACAAATAGAAATGGCCATGAAGGAAATACCGAATGTGACACACATTTCATCGCACATGGGCGCTCCCGACATAAAACCCGAACTGAAAGCGCTCGTGAAAAAATTGGCCGCAGAATACAAGCTGATATACGAAACCACCAGCGCCAAGGTGAAAAAAGCCATTCAGGAAAAAGGAATCGAGCTGATCGGCTATCAAGATCTAAAGTAAGAGGTTTACTTATGCTTTTTCACCTGTACTTTTCCGTAAATGCATGATAAAAGTTGTTAATTTTTGAGGTTTCCATTTCGATTTGGTCAATCCTAAGTTATTCAGGGTACTTTTGTCCTCCTCAATTCTTCGCCTGAAATTATAATTCAGGACAAACAGGATGGAGAAATAGTATTCACAAATACATTTAATTGAGATGGAAAATCAAAGAAATCAGGAAGCATTAAATTACCACAAGGAAGGACGTCCGGGAAAAATTCAGGTTGTACCCACCAAACCATACAGTACCGCACGCGATCTGGCGCTTGCGTATTCACCCGGCGTGGCTATACCTTGTCTGGAGATTCAGAAAAATCAACAATTTGCCTACGACTACACGGCCAAAGGAAATCTGGTTGCTGTAATTTCGAATGGAACTGCAGTTCTTGGTCTGGGCGATATTGGTGCGCTTGCCGGAAAACCGGTGATGGAAGGAAAAGGTCTGCTATTCAAAATATTTGCCGATATCGACGTGTTTGATATTGAAGTGGATGAAAAAGATCCGGCGAAATTTATTGAAGTAGTGAAAGCCATTTCATGCACATTTGGTGGAATCAATCTCGAAGATATTAAAGCTCCCGAATGTTTTGAAATTGAAGAAAAACTGAAAGAAGCGCTTGATATTCCTATCATGCACGACGACCAGCATGGAACTGCAATTATTTCAGCAGCCGCATTGATCAATGCCCTCGAAATGGTTGGCAAGAAAATCGAAGATATTAAAATCGTGGTCAATGGCGCCGGAGCTGCCGCTTCGTCGTGTACTGCGCTTTACATGGCACTTGGGGCCAAACTCGAAAACATCGTGATGGTCGATAGTAAAGGTGTTATTTCAACACGTCGTACCGACCTGAACAGCCGCAAGCTTCCGTTTGCGACCAATCTTCCGTGCAACACGCTGGCCGAAGCAGTGGCCGGTTCCGATGTTTTTCTTGGACTTTCGGTTGCCGATATTCTTACTCAGGACATGGTTCGGAGTATGGCCGATGATCCACTTGTGTTTGCCTGCGCCAATCCAAATCCTGAAATTTCGTATGCCGATGCCATTGCTTCCCGTCCGGATATTATTTTTGCAACCGGCCGTAGCGACTACCCCAACCAGGTGAACAATGTACTGGGATTTCCATATATTTTCCGTGGTGCATTGGATGTACGTTCAACAGGCATTAACGAAGCAATGAAGGTTGCCGCAGTGCTTGCCATTGCCGAGCTGGCTAAAAAGCCTGTTCCTGAAGTGGTAACTGCGGCTTACAATACCAAACACCTTAGTTTTGGCCGCCAGTATATTATTCCAAAACCTTTGGATCCAAGACTATTGATTACCGTTGCGCCAGCCGTTGCAAAGGCGGCCATGGAAAGTGGGATAGCCCGCAAACCAATCGAAGACTGGGATAAATATGCTGATGAGTTACGTCAGCGTATGGGTCTCGATAATAAACTGATCCGGGGACTGACCGAAAAAGCCAAAGAAAATCCGAAACGGGTGGTTTTCGCCGAAGCCAACCATATCAACATGTTGAAAGCTGCACAAATAGCCCGTTCCGAAGGAATCTGCATTCCTATTCTTCTGGGAAATGAAGAACGAATCGAGAAAATTATTGCTGAAAATACGATCGAGCTGGAAGGTGTTGAAATCGTCAACCTTCGCCACGACCGCGAAGAAGCCAAACGTCAGAAATATGCAAAAATGCTGACAGCCAAACGTCAGCGTGAAGGGATGACTTACAGCGAAGCTTACGAGAAAATGTTCGACCGCAACTATTTTGGGATGATGATGGTGGAAGCGGGCGATGCAGATGCGTTTATTACCGGAGTTTACACCAAATACAACGATGCCATTATTCCAGCCATCGAAATTGTGGGTATGCGCGAAGGGCTTAACCACATTGCCGGATTGAACATTGTGACCACAAAACTTGGTACTTTCTTTTTTGCCGATACAATGGTAAATAACCATCCATCAAAAGAAACCCTGATCGATATTGCCAAACTTGCACATGATTCGGTTCGATTATTCAATACTGAACCGGTGATGGCCATGCTATCGTACTCCAATTTTGGAGAGCGGGCTGCAGGAAGTCCGGCGATGGTACACGATGCTGTTGCCTATTTACACCAGAACAATCCTGAAATGATGATTGACGGCGAGATGCAGGTGAATTTTGCGCTTGATCGTGAATTGCGGCACGATAAATTTCCATTCTCGAAAATCGACGGCATGAACGTGAATACCCTGATTTTTCCAAACCTGAGTTCGGCAAGTATTGCCTACAAACTGATGCTTGAAATCGGGATGAGCGAAACCATCGGGCCAATACAGATGGGATTAAATAAGCCGGTTCATATCCTGAATGTGGAAAGTTCGGTTCGCGACATCCTCAACATGGTAACCATTGCTGTAATTGATGCGCAGGTGGAAGAGCAAAAGCTGTTAAACCATCGGAAGTAAAAATTTAAAAACAATGGACAGCATTCAAATATCAAAAACAAAGCGACTTTTCTTAATACTTCTTTTCCTTTCCGTAGTGATGGTCTTTGGGACGGGTTGCTCAGTCTTTAGCAGGAAAAACTTATCGCGGGGTGAAATTATTGATTCCAGGCCCCACGGCCGGTTAAAGCCCGGCGAAGTCGATAATATGTCGGGAACGAAGAATATTATGCCACCCAAAAAGGATAACAAATCGGGCGACAAGGCTAAAAAGTCGAACGAAAAACCTGGAAAAGGCGGAAAAGCCAGCAAAAAGTCTGATGACAAGAATAATGACCAGCAGGGACATTGGCAGACAAAAAAGAGCAAGAGGAAATATGGCAGATAAGTCAGGATTGGTTTGGTCTGAAGGCGAAAATCAATTTCTTTCGAATAAATGGAATAAAGTCACTTACTTTGGACGAAACAAAAATTTTAAGACAGACAATGAAACATTTACTTATCCTCCTGCTCTTTTCAGTATTTTTAGTATTCGGATCGGGTTGCACGATCATAAAACCGCAACAACGTTCAAAAGGGGTGGTTATCCATTCCAATCGAAGCGGACGGATTCCTCCCGGACAAATGAAAAAATTAACCGGAGCCAAAAGTGCAAAACAGTATGCACCGGGGCAGCAGAAAAAACACAAAAGGAAATAAGGCGAAAAGTCCGGAGTAATTTACTTCGGACTTTTTTGATTCTATTTGTAGCTCTCAATCGGTTCACAGGTACAAACCAGATTTCTATCGCCAAAGGCATCGTCAACGCGTGCTACCGGTGGCCAGTATTTGTCTACTTTCTGCCAGGTTTTGGTTAATTTAATACTCATTCATCAGCAAGCTGTAAGGAATTTTAGCCTTTTGGTGAAGATTTCGCACCATTTGTAAGTTTAGTTTACGCTCCCGGTTCATAATTTTTGAAACGATGGCCTTGTCGCCAATTATACCTACCAAATCCTTCGCCTTCAGCCCTCTTTGCTCCATGTAATAACGGATCACATCAACAGGATCGGCTTCAGGGAGTGGGTATTTTTCTTGCTCATATTTTTCAACAAGTAAGCTAAGCAACTCGAGTTCATCGCCTTCGGGAGTATTGGGTTTAGCATCCATTATTGCCTCAATTCGAGCCAAGGTGTTTTCGTATTCTTCGTCTGTTTTTATTATTGCTGCTTTCATACTCTTTTCTTCTTCAAAAAGAATTTGGGAAATATTTACCAGCAACAAAGTTAGCAGAGTTGACAGTTTGACAACCATTATGAGATAAAAAAAAATCCTGACAAGCTTTTTCAACCTGTCAGGATTCACTATTTTAAAATCAAAATGTTCTTACTTATAGCTTTCAATCGGTTCGCAGATGCAAACCAAATTCCGATCGCCAAAGGCATCGTCAACACGGCCAACCGGTGGCCAGTATTTGTTTTCTTTCAGCCATGCAAGCGGAAACACTGCGGTCTGGCGGCTGTACGAATGAGCCCAGTCGTCGGCAGTTACCACATCCGAAGTGTGCGGCGCATTTTTTAAGGGATTGTCGTCCTTGTCCAGTTCTCCCGAAGCCACCGCCTGAATTTCATTGTAAATACCGGTCATCGCTTCAATAAAACGATCGAGTTCCTGTTTCGATTCGCTTTCAGTTGGTTCAACCATCAGCGTTCCGTGAACCGGGAACGAAAGGGTAGGAGCATGGAAGCCATAATCCATCAACCGTTTGGCGATGTCGCCTTCAGTAATACCCGAGACGGCTTTCAGGTGACGGCATTCCAGAATCATTTCGTGGGCGCAACGGCCATATTCGCCGGTATATAAAATTCCGTAGTTATCTTTTAAGGCATTCGCGATGTAGTTGGCATTCAAAATAGCGATTTCCGAAGCACGTTTCAGTCCGTCGGCTCCCAGCATTTTGATGTATCCGTAGGTAATTGGCAGCACTGAAGCGCTTCCCCAAGGGGCAGCCGAAACGGCGGTAATCCCCACATGTCCGTTGTTCATCACCGGATGCGATGGCAGGAATTCCACCAGATGCGGCGCAACGGCAATCGGGCCAACACCCGGACCACCACCTCCGTGAGGAATGGCAAAGGTCTTGTGCAAATTCAGGTGACAAACGTCTGCTCCAATGCGGCTCGGATTGGTCAAACCAACCTGAGCGTTCATGTTGGCGCCTTCCATGTAAACCTGTCCGCCATGAGAATGAATGATTTCACACAATTAAGTGATCGATGATTCGTAAACTCCGTGT
>JAUYEQ010000092.1 GCA_030691295.1 Bacteroidota bacterium | reverse complement strand
AATGTTACCGGCAATTTCGCCAACAGTAAAACTTCCGGCAATGGCAGGGATGGAACTGTACCAGCGCCCCAGATGGCGGGTTCCGTTCTCGAAAATTTTATTCCGGAGAATGGAAACTTCATCGGGTCCATTCATTAAGATGGAAAAATCATCCATGTAATTCATTTCATTATCAGTAATCACCAGATTTTTTCCGGTTCCGTTGGCCATGATAGCGCCATTCAGGTAATGAAATTTGCAGTTCCTGATGGTGATGTCCGAGCTGTTGTCGAGTTTGATGGTTGGCATGGCGTCGGCTTGCCCGTATCGAACATTGTCGTATGTGGTGAACCCGATGGTCAATCCGCTGATTTCGATGTTGCTCCTTCCTGAAATGGTCACCAGGGTTGCCTTCGAAGCCACTTCAACGGTGGCGGTATTGGGGTCTTTGTCGCCTTCCAGACGGATAAAAAGCCGTCCGTTCGATTTGTCGTAGTAATATTCACTGGCAGCATCGAGCATATAAGGCGTATTCTCCACGTAATATTTACAGTCTTTCCCTCCAAAATTCTGATCAGGAACAGTGATTGTTTTGGTGGTTGGGTTGTAGTCCGAAATCTTTTGCTTCCAGAGAGTTGACATCGTAACCACATCTTCCGTTGCCCAAACGTCGCCACCTTTCAGTGCGTTCGCATCTGTCCATGTAAAGTTTTTCGTGTCGGTCAGGTTAAGCACCGAACCGGTTTTGGTTTTGGCCGTGAAAGTCCACCACTTTTGCATTGGCTCGATGGGGGTGTTCACGAAATTGGGGGTACGGGCCAGATAAACACGTTTAATTCCTGAAGAAGTCACTTCGCCCACCACTTTTGTTGGGTTGTCAATTCCTGAAATAGTTCTGTACCAAACTAAATCCGGATTGGGAATATTGGGTGCGATAGTGGCATTTGCTTTTTGCCATCCATCGGTTACCATAACCGAACCATAAATGGCAGCTTCACCGGTTCCCCAGTCGGGATCGGATGTTAACCGGATAGGGTTTCCTGCCACACCTGATTCCTTTGCAGTTAAAACACCACGATAAACCACACCGCGCTTAAAAAGGTAGGTCTGTATTCCTGAACCAGCTTTTGCACTTGCGGTTGCCGAAGCATCCCACGGGTGACGCTTCCATGCGGTTGCCGGGCTTAATCCATCGTTGGAATCGTTGCCGCCATCAAAATCGATGTACCGCACCGAAGAACCTTTCACTAATTCGAAAGGGAGTGGAGCCCATTCCAGATCGCCGTTGGGCAATACTTTGGCTTGCCGCGTTTCCCACGAATAAAGGGTTTCTCCTGAAGTATTCTTCAGGATGGATTGTGAATGTACCAGCGCGGAAATCAGCAACAAAGTAGCCAGAAGTCTTTTTTTCATTTTAATTTAGTTACAAAGATTGTCAGAAAAAGATAGTCTGGCGGATGAAATCATGCTGGTCTCATCCGCCAGAACTTTTAGGAATAAAAACCGGTGTTATTCGCCACTACGAATGGTAGCCCCATTCTTTCATAATGTCGAAATTCTCTTTCATACAAGCCATCGGGTCTTTTCCCTGATAAGCTTCCTGCTCGATGATATAAACTTTTGTTCCGCCGGTTTTCCGGCAAATATCCAAAACCTCTTTTACCGGAATGATTCCTTTGCCCAGAATGGCGCTTTCGTATTTTTCACCGTCCCCGGCAGCAATTTCATCCTTCACGTGGATCATTTCGAATTTTCCGGGGTACTGGTTGATCACATCCAGCGCTTTGGCTCCGGCGATGTACATGTTGCCAATATCGAGCTGCATCACCACTTTGTTTACATCGAGGTTTTTCATCATGATGTCGAAAATTTTCATCCCGTTCAATTCTTCGCTAAACTCGAAATCGTGGTTGTGGTATCCGAATTTCATGCCCGACTTCTGGCAAAGTTCGCCGCAAAGGTTGAACACTTCCATGTAACGGAGTAAATCGTCATAGGTTTCGCGCATACTTTGGTCCATCCAGGGGCTAACTACGTACATTTGTCCGAGCGTGGCGGCATCCTCAACGGTGTATTTCCAGGCATCGGTAAAATCGTTTTTGTCGGCATCCCAATGGTTTTTGCCCATTACGGTGTGTCCTGCCGGCATTTTTAAGCCCAGATCATCGAGTACTTTTCTGAATTCTTTGGCTTCAAAACCATAAAATTTCCGGTCGATGTAGTTGGCATGTTCCACATGTTTGTACCCGATTTTGGCCATTTCGGTAAGTGTACCGACCGGATCGTTTTTCATGGCATCGCGAACGGAATACAGTTGTACGCCAATGATTTCAGATGATTTGGCAACCGCGCAGGCTGTTTTCGATAAAAGAGCAGTTCCGGCCAGCAGAATGGCGCTGTTTTGAATAAATGAACGGCGTGTGGTTTTCATAGTGTTAAGTTTTATTAGTATTGATGAAATGCTTGTGAAATAAATTCAAGAACAGTTGGAAGAGATTCGCGCCAGTATGTCCAGTTGTGGGCGCCTTCGCGAATGCGGAATTCGTGCGGAATTTCTTTCTTTTTCATGGCAATATGCACCAGGCTGTTGCCTTCGTACAAGAAATCGTCGTCGCCACAGTCGATGTACCAGCGAACGGCTTTTTTCTGATCGTCGGGCATATTCTTCACCAGTTCAAGGGCGCTATGTTGGTTGTAATATTTTGTCAAATCATCTTTCGAAATACCCGGATATTGCTTTTCCCAGCGTGAAGATGCTTCTTCCAGCGAAATGGGCCCTGTTGAAGCACTCAACGGACATGCAGATGAGAACAATTCGGGATGATGCAAAGCGTACATGAAAGTTCCGCCGCCGCCCATCGACAAGCCTGAAATAGCACGGTAACGCTTTTCAGCCCTGATTCTGTAGGTTTTTTCGATAAAGGGCATGAACTCCTGAAAGAAAAAATCTTCGTAGTTCCAGTCGCCTTTCGGGCTGTTGAAATAGCCACGTTGTCCGGTGTTTCCATCGGGCATCACAATAATCATGGCTGTTGCTTTTCCTTCCTGAATGGCTTTGTCGGCAATGTGTTTCACTTCGCCAAACTGCACCCAGCCCGATTGGTCGTCGCCGGAGCCATGCAACAGGTACAAAACCGGGTAACTGCGTCCTGATGTTTCATAATCGGCTGGAAGGTAAATGGCATATTTACGGTCCATTTTTAGGATTTTACTGGGAACTGTCAGGTTGTCGGATACTTTGCCGCTCTGGGCAAAAAGCAATGCAGGCACTAACATACAAAGTGTTAGAAGCAAAACGATTTGTTTTTTCATGGATTACTTTATTAGGTTTTTAATTTGTTAACACCGCCCTGCGGTAGTTGAAAAGCGAAGGTTTTCCCGCATCTTTTACTTCAAGGATTACATGCAGCTCCTGACCTTTTTTTAGTTCGGGCATGTCAAAACTTATTTCTTCGGAAGTTGGATTGGTCAGTTCAAGTGTTGCGCTGAAACCTCCTGCTTCGCGGTAAATAAACCAGCGATAAATGAGTTGATCGCCATCGGGATCGCTGCTGCCTTTGGCCGAAAGCTGCACTTTTTCTCCTGATTTAATTTTGGCTGAAGCGACTGCTTTTCCAGTATTGCCGTTCAAAGTTAATACAGGGTTGTGGTTGGCTTTTTTAAAATCTTCGGCGATGTTCCAGTCCATCCGGGCAGCCAAATCGTGTTGATAGGCTTCCCGCCACCGCCAGATAGTAGCCTGATTGGATGCTTCCTTTTGTCCATCGGCCAGAATGATTTCGTCCTGTGTATTGACCGAGCTGGTCCAGATTTTGGCTTTTTCGCCGTACGAGCGGTAAAACTCATACCTTCCGCCCCAGCCACCATAAGCCGGACTGATGTACCATCCGAGCCCGTTGCTGATGAGACCCAAAAACGAAGGAGTATCACCTTCCATAATGTAATCGAATTTGAGATAGTTCTCACCCAGCGAACCATGATTTTCGCGGATATTGGCTGCTAGCCAAGGATTGTCAACAAGTTCCTGGTGAACGCCCGGGCCGTTTTTGTAGAACCGGTCGCCCGAGATACCGGTCCAGGTAGCTTTGTAGTATTCAAACCACGAATCGCCTGCCGATGCATCGACGATGTAAAAAATTTCGGGAAAATTATTGCGGATCCATTGCCCTGCAAAATCCTGCTCGGAAATGGAATACACTTTCAGTTTGGAAACAAAAGTCTTTACCTGATCTTCGCTGCGGGTTGCCTTCATTTTCCAAAGCGCCTGTGCAAGACAGTTGGCGCCTCCCCATACCGACACCCAAAGCGGGCGGTCGTCAGTTTTGTCAACGGCCTTGATCAGCAATTCAGAACCCGGCGAATCCTTTCCTTCGCCCACACCGTCCATGCTGTAAATCGGAAGATGCTCAGAAGTAATGCTCAGCAGATATTCCATAGTGGGGTATCCCGGCGCATGTTTATCCAGATTGGGTTTCACCTGGCCGTAATCGCGCACCAGCTTTTCAATTTTGTCTTTTCTGGTCTGGTTTCGCAAATGAGTTGAGGTAGTTGCAATTATCCCCTCCAGATCGTATTCGTTGGCATATACCAACAGGCGCACCAACGATTCCTGATCATCGGGTTCGTTGGTAATGTCGGTAAGTACAAAAAGCCGCTGTTTGACTGGGGTTTCAAACTGAAGCTTCGTTTGGGCAAAAACCACGAGTGGAATTAAAAATAAAAAGGTAATTGCAAATCGAGGAAAATTTGTAAAGTTCATTATTGTTACAGTTTGGTTTAGGTCTTAAATGTATAAAAAAAGCGATGGCAGTTGATTTCTGCCATCGCTTTTTTATAGATTTGAGGGATTTGTGGTACGAATTAGTCATTATGCATTTTCATCTTCTTCGTTCAGAAGTACTTCTTCTATTACTCTTGGGTAATGCTGATGTTCCAGTTCATGAATTCTGGCAGCAAGTGTTTCAGGAGTATCCTTCGGCAAAATCGGACAGGTTGCCTGAAAGATAATTTTACCTTTATCGTAATCCTGATTGACCCGATGGATTGTTATTCCTGATTCTTTGTCCTTCGATGCCAAAACAGCCTTGTGAACATTCGTACCATACATTCCCTTTCCACCATATTTTGGCAGTAAAGCCGGATGTATATTTATAACTGTAAATAATTCGGTCAGGTTGCGTGGCACCAACCAAAGAAATCCGGCCAGCACTATCATGTCAATTCGATGATCGTACAATCGATCCAGAATTTCATTCGACCGATAAAACTCATCTCTGTCAAAAGTAAATGTCTCAATTCCGAGTTTCTCAGCCCTGATTAATGCATAGGCATTTTCATCATTCGACCAAAGAGAATCAACAACAATCTCTTTACTATTTAAAAAATGCTCAATTATCTTTTGTGCATTTGTACCGGCACCAGAGGCGAAAATGGCAATTCGTTTCATTTAATGTACTATTTTTAAAGTTTTATGCTTAATGGAATTTTAGAATGAAAAGTTCAAATATAGATCCAACTACAATATCATTCAAGCTTTATTCATCTATTTAATTCAAAATTTGTTTGAAATATCAGGGGTAAATTTATTACTTTGCATCGAATTTTTTGAAACTATTTTAATATTAACCAAAAATTAGAGTTATGTCTGACGTTGCAGCAAAAGTAAAAGCAATTATTGTTGACAAATTAGGTGTTGACGAAAGTGAAGTAACCAATGAAGCATCATTCACCAATGACCTTGGTGCTGATTCACTTGACACCGTAGAATTGATTATGGAATTCGAAAAAGAATTCGATTTGGCCATTCCGGATGACCAGGCTGAAAAGATTTCAACAGTTGGTGAAGCGATCACGCACATTGAAGCAAATTTGAAGTAATAATAACAAAACGACATTTATGGAATTTAAACGGGTAGTTGTTACCGGACTTGGAACTGTCAACCCGCTTGGTAATTCTATTGAGGAATTCTGGGATGGCTTAAAAAATGGGAGAAGCGGCGCAGGCCCCATCACCCATTTTGATGCTTCAACACACAAAACAACTTTTGCCTGCGAGCTGAAAGATTTCGATCCGGCTATTTACGTAGAGAAAAAAGAAATCAGGAAACACGATCCTTTTACTTTGTATGCGTATGCAGCAGCAGCGCAGGCGATGGAAGATTCTGGTCTTGATCTCGAAAAGATCGACAAAGATCGGGCAGGTGTTGTTTGGGGTGCCGGAATCGGAGGCTTACAAACTTTCTTTGAAGAAACGCTGAATTACAAAAACGAGATGCCTCGTTATTCTCCGTACTTCATTCCGAAAATGATTGCCAACATTGCGAGTGGTCTGCTTTCGATCCGTTATGGATTCAGGGGACCAAATTTCACTACGGTAACAGCATGTGCTTCTTCCTCAACAGCCCTTATCGAAGCGATGAATTATATTCGTATGGGTAAGGTGGATGTCTTTATCACAGGAGGTTCAGAGGCAGCAATAAATCCTGCAGGTTTGGCTGGATTTAATTCCATGCGGGCTCTTTCAACCCGAAACGGCGATCCGATGACGGCATCACGTCCGTTTGATTTAGACCGCGATGGGTTTGTGATGGGCGAAGGATCCGGAGCCCTCATTCTGGAGGAATATGAGCATGCAGTAAAACGTGGTGCAAAAATTTATGCAGAAATGGTTGGCGGAGGCATGTCGGCTGATGCATATCACATGACTGCTCCCGACCCTGAATCAGGTGGTGCAGTTTTATGCATGAAGTGGGCTTTGGAAGACGCAGGTTTGAATACTGAAGACATCGATTACATCAATGTTCACGGAACTTCAACTCCTTTGGGAGATATTGCCGAACCACAAGCTATCCAGAAATTATTTAAAGAACATGCTTACAACATAAGCATCAGTTCAAGCAAATCAATGACTGGGCACTTACTGGGAGCCACCGGAGCTGTTGAAGCGATTGCAAGCATCCTTGCAATTCAGAATGGAATCATTCCGCCTACAATCAACCACTTTACAAATGATCCTGAAATTGACCCAAAACTCGATTTCACTTTCAATGTAGCAAAGGAACGCAAAATCAAAACTGCCTTAAGTAATACGTTTGGTTTTGGTGGGCATAATGCGACTGTTATCTTCAAGAAAATTTAATACAAGTGATACGAACCATCGTTCAAAGAATAAAACTCTTTTCTTCTCCTAGAAAAGAGTTTTATTTGTTTTTAAGATCATTACTCGGATTCTATCCAACCAACCTGCGGATATACGACATTGCAGTCATTCATAAGTCAGCCTCAAAGGTTGACTCGCAAGGCAATTACATTAACAATGAACGGCTCGAATACCTTGGAGATGCCATTTTGGGTGCCGCTATTGCCGATTTCTTATACAACAGGTTTCCAAATCAGGACGAAGGCTACCTTACGCAAATGCGTTCTAAATTGGTGAACCGCAGCTTTTTGACCCAGCTTACCTACCAGATCGGTCTGAACCATTACATCCAATCGAATACCACCTCCACCATCGAATCAAGTCATATTTATGGTGATACGCTCGAAGCGCTTATTGGAGCCATTTATCTTGACAAGGGTTTTCATGAAACAAAAAAATTCATTACCCGCAAATTACTGAACAACTATGTCAATCTGGCTGAAGTTCAGAATACCAATACAAATTACAAGAGCCAACTGATCGAATGGTCGCAAAAAAATAAAAGGGCCGTTTCCTTCGACACTGTTGATGAAAGTAAAAACGACGGAAAACAACCCTGGTTTGTTGCAAGCATTGAAGTGAACGATGAACTTTGGGGCAAAGGTTCCGGAACATCAAAAAAAGAAGCCCAGCAAAATGCATCAAAAGTAGCCATCGACAAAATCAATAAAAGTTTTCCGGATGATGATGGTTCGGTGTAGTCAGTGACCTTAAAAATATCCAGTGTTAAATATTGTTAAGTGTTTATTGACAGTGTTTCAAAAGGTTATATTTGCAATATTATGAGCAGAAGGGTTATACTAACATTGATAGTTTTGATGGCTTTGGTGATGACCAGCTTGATTCTGGTTCAGACCAACTCAATTTTAAAAGCACTTGAAATAAAAGAAGAACAATTTGATGCTGCCGTTAAGAGCGCCTTAAATCAAGTCATCATCAGGCTTGAAATGGAAGAGTCTTTGAAGTTGAACGAGCATTCGAAAAAATTGTTTGCGCCCCGTAATACCGGAGTATTCCCAAACAACAATCTGCAACGCACCAATCCAGGCGCCGTTAACCAGCAAAACATTCAGCTCTCCTTTCAGTATTCACAGCGTGCTT
>JAUYEQ010000083.1 GCA_030691295.1 Bacteroidota bacterium | reverse complement strand
TGGCTTGTAATATCTTTCGACTTTGGATAATCGTACTGGTATAAAGTTCTGCCTACAACATTTGAATAATTGGAAGACCAACCTTCACCTCCGCCACCACCTGTAGTCTTATCAATCTTAATAATGTAACCCCCTGAAAGGTCGGCTCCTGAAATATCCTCAGGGGTAAGTTTAGCAATGTCAACACGGTTTTTGTTGCGCTTGATTTTTTCCATCAGCACATAAACTCCCTCATAACTGCCATTCAGGAAAAGTTCAACATAACGGCAACGTGGCGACCAATGCCCCAGCGAAGCGTCCAATGTATAAGTCAGCACATCGCGGATCATCGTTTTATCGGTGTATGGAGCGTACAAAATCCAATCCTTTTCTTCGGGCAAATCCAACAGTGAAACGTCAATATTAAGGCCATCAGCCGATCTGGTTTCAAAACCGTAACTTTTCTTAGGGAACATCTGTGACGAAGAACCGCGAATCTCGATGCCGACTTTGCCGCTGTAATTATTTTTCGGATCGCTCAACGCATTTCGCTTTCCGGTGCCATTCCAGATAATTCCCATATCGACGGTAACTTTCGGATCATCTTTTATCGTCTGTCCATTGGTGTTGATAATAACCAAAGGAAGATTGGAGGAAGTAAAAGTTTGGGCAATGGTATTGACTGAAAGGAAGGATAACAGAAAAAATACGAAAAACAATTTTGGGCTTGACGACATCGGATGTGGTTCGGGTTAGCTGAAAAAAGCAAAGCTTCCTGTTTAAAGAAAGCTTTGCGGTTAAATTATTACAATTCGCGAATCCAGATATTGCGATAACTCACCGGATTGCCATGATCCTGCAAACTGATTGGACCCGCACCGTGAGGTTTTACAAAATACTCCGGAATACCGATGTATGGAGTTGGACCGCGCAATGCAACATGATTTTGCACCAAAACACCATTGTGTAAAACGGTTACAGTTGGCGGCGTAAAATAAGTACCGTCAGCTTTGAACCTTGGGGCAGTGTAAATAATATCATACACCTGCCACACTCCCGGGGCTTTACAAGCATTCACCAGTGGCGGATGTTGTTTGTACAAACTTCCGGCCTGTCCATTGCGGTAAGTTCTGTTATTGTAGTTATCCAATACCTGAACTTCGTATATTCCCTGAAGAAATACACCGCTGTTTCCGCGCCCCTGACTTTCACCAACCACTTCAGAAGGCGACCGCCATTCGATGTGAAGCTGAAAATCATTGAATACGCGTTTGGTTTTAATCGTTCCTTTACCCTTTGCGACAGTTACACACCCATCGGCCACAGTCCAACCGGGTTCCGCACCGGCATCATTGGTCCATTCAGTACCAAGGTTTACTCCGTCGAAAAGTACGATGGCATCCGATGGAGCATCAACAACTGTTGCTCCGGGGGTAATCACGGTGACTTCGGGATCCCAGATTTCAGTCATTTCAGGTTTCATCGGAAAATCAGTTCTTCCCTGAGCGAAAATTGCAGTAAAAGCCAGAACTCCTGCTGCTGAAAATAATACATGCTTCATTGTCATTGGTTTAAGTTAAATTACCTATCAAGTTCTTGCAAAATTGCTTCAATTTTCTCGTCAGCCTTTGCTGCAACTGCATCATAGTCTGCCCGACTGTCAAGTTCTCCGGCCACCTCGCAATAGAATTTTATTTTAGGTTCTGTTCCTGAAGGGCGCACAGAGATTTTTGTTCCGTCTTCGGTAAAGAACTGTAATACATTCGAGGTAGTTTTCTGATCGATTGCCGTTTCTTCTCCTGAAAGGACATTCTTTGCAATCAGGGTTTCGTAATCTTTCACGATTTTCAGTTTCGAGCCGCCCAAAACTTTCGGCGGATTGGTACGAAAATTAACCATCATTTGCTGAATTTCTTCGGCTCCCGCTTTTCCTTTGCGCACAGCAGATTTCAATTTTTCGCGCGAGAAACCGTATTGCACATAGATATCCAGTAGCATTTCGTACAGCGATTTGCCCTGATCTTTCGCCCAGGCCACAATTTCGGCCATCAGTGCACACGATGAAACAGCATCTTTATCGCGCACAAAATCGGCAGGCATAAACCCGAAACTTTCTTCGCCACCACCGATATAAACTTTCTGGCCTTCCAAATCGCGGATTACTTCGGCGATGTATTTAAAACCGGTAAAAACATCATAAAAATCGACACCGTTTTGCTCAGCGATTTTAGCAATCAGCTCGGTGGTAACAATGGTTTTCACGACAAATTCGTTGCCCGCCAATTTGCCACTTTCCTTGCGTTTGCTGATGATGTAATAAATAAACACCAAAGCTGTTTGGTTACCGTTCAGGATAACGAATTTGCCTTTATCGTTTTTAACGGCAACCCCAAGACGGTCGCCGTCAGGATCAGTCGCCAGAACCAAATCTGCATCAACTTCAACAGCCTTGGCAATCGCCATTTCAAGCGCTGCAGTTTCTTCCGGATTGGGAGAAACAACAGTTGGGAAATTTCCATCCACAACATCCTGTTCAGGAACATTAAATATGTTTTTGAAACCAAATGCCCGCAAAGCAGCAGGAACCATACGAACTCCGGTTCCATGAATTGGCGTATATACTATTTTTAAATCTTTGTGTTTTTGCACAACTTCAGGAGAAATGGAAACGGTTTTTACTTTTTCGAGGAAAAGATTGTCCATTTCGGCTCCCAATATGGTAATTAAACTTTTATCGCCTTTGAATTTGATGTCGGCAACTTTTACTTTCAGCACCTCGTCAATAATATTTTCATCGTGCGGGGCAACAATCTGCGAACCATCATCCCAATATGCTTTGTAGCCGTTGTATTCTTTCGGATTGTGTGAAGCGGTGAGTATAATTCCGCTTTGGCAGCCCAGTTCTCGCACTGCAAATGAAATTTCAGGAGTGGGGCGCAAATCATCGAACAGGTATGCTTTTATACCGTTTGCCGCAAAAATTTCGGCACTCGATTCAGAAAACAAACGACTGTTATTGCGGCAATCATGACCAATTACAACTTTAATTTCAGGAAGATGGGCAAATACTTTTTTCAAATAATTACTTAATCCCTGAGTGGCGGCGCCTGCGGTATAAATATTCATGCGGTTGGTTCCAACGCCCATGATGCCGCGCAAGCCGCCTGTTCCGAATTCCAGATCGCGGTAAAACGAGTCGATCAATTCCGTCGGATCTTCATTGTCTAAAAGCCTTTGGACATCAGCACGCGTGTTAGCATCATACAATTCGCTTAACCATTCGGTTGCCTTGGCTTTTACCATGTTTAAAACATCGTTATTTGCTGTCATAATTATAGTTTTTTGATTTCAATGATACATTTCTCCAGACTTTTACGCCAGTATGGAATCTCAATTCCAAAAATACTTTTAATTTTTGATTTATTTAAAACACTGTAAGGCGGTCGAACTACTACTGAAGGATAATCTTTTGATTCGATGGCGCTGACTTCACAATTGATTCCATAAATCTGATGGATTGCAATGGCAAAATCGTACCAGCTGCAGACACCTTCGTTAGAATAATGGTAAGTTCCGGCAATAAATTTACTTTCTCCGGATTCGGTTTTTCGTATTATTTCCAATATCGCCATTGCCAGATCGCCTGCGTAAGTTGGTGTTCCAATCTGATCGAAAATAACATTTAGCTGAGCACGTTCCTTACCAAATTTAATCATGCTTTTCACAAAGTTGCCGCCAAACGAAGAGTACAGCCACGAGGTGCGGATCACCAGCGTTTCCGGATTGTTTGTCAGGCTGATCAACTCGCCTTCAAGCTTTGTGCTGCCGTAAACCGAAGTCGGACAAATATCATCATCCTCCACATAAGGCCGGTAGTTTTTTCCATCAAAAACATAGTCAGTTGAAATCTGGACAAAACGGCAACCAACCGCCTTTGTTTTTTCGGCCAGAATTGCTGGTGCAACTGCATTGATAAGCCATGCAGTTTCTTCTTCAGTTTCGGCTTTGTCAACGGCTGTATAAGCAGCACAATTGATCAGCCACTGAGGTTTTTCTTCTTTCAGCATGACTTCAACAGCCGATGGACTGGTGATATCCAGTTCATTCAAATCGGTAAACACAAAACTGAATCCCGGAAATAATTCGCTTGATTTCCTGATTTCGGAACCAAGTTGACCATTGGCACCGGTAATTAATATTTTAGTCATATTACTCGAATTTAAAATTCATTTCAGCATCGGCAAATAAGGGTAGAATAGTATCCTTTCCTGAAACAATTGCTTCAGAAGGATCAATTCTCCAGTCGATTTTCAGGGCAGGATCATTGTACAAAATTCCACGTTCAACAGCCGGATTGTATAGGGAATCGCATTTATAGTAGAAAACTGCTGTTTCGCTTAAAACAGAAAAACCGTGGGCAAATCCTTTCGGGATGAAAAACTGCAATTTATTCTCTTCACTAAGTTCCAGCCCATAAGATTGGCCAAAAGTGGGTGATCCTTCTCTACAATCAACAGCTACATCATAAACACTGCCCTGAATAACACGCACGAGTTTGGTCTGCGAATAAGGTTCAAGCTGGTAGTGCAGGCCTCGAATCACTCCCCTCCCTGATTTTGATTCATTATCCTGAACAAAAACGGTGAATATGCCAGCCTCCTCAAACTTTTGCTGGTTGTAACTTTCGATAAAATATCCCCGCTGATCAGCAAAAACCCGGGGCTCTATGATCAGAAGTCCCGGTATTGGTGTTTTAATTATCTTCATTATAAATTTTTATATCTTGTAATTGTGTGTTTATTAATTCCTGTAATTCTTCTTTATTAGGTAAATATAGCTGGTACTTGTTTACAAAAAGTTGTGACGAAATATTGTGCATCGCATATTTTACCAGCAAATCGTCTTTTTCTTTTGCCAACACAATGCCTATGGGTGGATTGTCGCCTTCGGTGTTTTCCTCATTTTCGAAATAACCAAGATACATGTTCATTTGACCTACATCTTCATATCCTGCTTCTTCTTTTTTGAGGTCAATTAATACAAAACATTTCAGAATACGGTGGTAAAAAACCAAATCGACAGAGTGGTTGCGACTTCCGACAGGAACGCGGTATTGTCTTCCAATAAAAGCAAAGCCTTTGCCCAGTTCTAATAAAAATTGCTGCAAATGGTCAATCAAACGCGTTTCTAAATCGGTTTCCGACAAATGGTAGGGCTCGGGTATTTTAAGAAATTCAAGTACATAAGGATCTCTGATAATATCAATGGGCTTTTGAATAACTTGCCCTTGTTTTGCCAACTTCAAAATGCCTTCTTTGTCTTTAGATGCTGCTAAGCGTAAGAACAAGGATGCATTTTTTTGTCGCCGTAACTCACGAACATTCCAGTTCTCAATAGCAGTTTGTTTTTCATAAAATGAACGTTCCAAAGGGTCGTTTATCTTTACCAGTTCACAAATATGCGACCAGTTCAATTTGTGAGACAGTGTCTCACAAATTGGAAAATGTTGGTAAAACAACCTCATATAATTAAGGTTCGAACGACTAAAACCTTTGCCATGCATACTGGTCAAATCTTTGGACAGGTTTTCCAAAAGGGCTTTTCCATATTTTGCCTTTGTACTACCACCTTGTTCAAACTCTATGATATATTGTCCAATCTTCCAATTGGTTTCAACCATACTGGAATTAACAGCAGCCACCGCCTTCTTATATCCAAACGCGTATGTTTCGGATATTTGAGCTACCAATTTTTTGTAATTGCTAATTGGACTGTCAAGTTTATTCTCCATTTTTTCACCGTCGATTTGCATCTACACATAATAGTGATTTATCCAAAGAATATATGCCAATAAATTGTTAAAACGATAAAACTTTCCGGTTGGCCAATTTGATTAAATACTCACCATATTGATTTTTCTTAAGCGGCTCAGCAAGCTTTAGCAACTGTTCCTTATTGATATAACCGCACAAAAAGGCAATTTCCTCGATGCACGAT
>JAUYEQ010000081.1 GCA_030691295.1 Bacteroidota bacterium | reverse complement strand
CCAGTTAAATGATTCGAGATTTTTAAGCTGCAACCATGAAAATTCATCAAGCGGCAACGGGCGAATTTCAATGGTTGGCATTGCAATCAGAGTGGCTGATTCTTCCGATAAAAGGCTTTCCAGTTCGGCTGACTGTCCAGCCGGACGGGTTGAAATGAACACCTTATCTTCAAGTAATTTGCTCATTTTGTTTAGTTTGTAGGTTTTATTGATTTTATTTGGTTCAAAATTTCGAGCGCTCCTTTGGCGAGCATTTTTTCTGCCATTTGAACTCCCAGTTCAGCGCCTTTGCTTATTTCTCCTGAAATGGTTTCGTTGATAAACTGGCTTCCATCAACCGAAGCGACAAATCCGTTCATGGTTAAAATACCGTTTTTAATTTTTGAGAAACAACCCAGCGGAACCTGGCATCCTCCCTGTAAATGTGCCAGAAAAGCACGTTCGGCAGTGATGGCATTCCATGTTTCTATGTGATTAATTTTTTCCATCAGGAATTCAACTTCAGGGTCATTTAAACGGATTTCGATGGCAATTGCGCCCTGACTGACTGCTGGTACAATTAATTCAGGATCAATTATTTCGGTAATGTATTTTTCAAGCCCAAGGCGTTGCAATCCGGCTGCAGCCATGATCATTGCATCGCAATAGCCGTCTTCCATTTTTTGCAGGCGCGAATTGACGTTTCCGCGAATATCTTTGATGATAATCTGATTGTTCATTTTCATCAGCCCTGCCTGACGGCGTAAACTGGACGTGGCCACTACATCGCTGGCACCAAGTTCCGACAGCTTTTTGCCGTTTTTACTTACCAACGCATCGCGAAATTCTCCACGTTCAAGCACTGCGCCCAATTTCAAACCTTCGGGTAGGGCAGTTGGAAGGTCTTTCAGGCTGTGAACTGCCAAATCAACCGACCCATCGATCAGCGCATTTTCAATTTCTTTGGTGAATAAACCCTTGTCGCCGATTTTTGAGAGCGCAACATCGAGAATTTTATCACCTTTTGTTTTTATAATTTCCAATTCAACCTGAAGTTCAGGGAATAAATTTTCGAGCGTGGCTTTTACCTTTTTTGCCTGATAGAGTGCTAATTGGCTGCCACGAGTGCCTATTCTAATGTTTTTTTTCATTGAGATCGATCAAGAACAAACCAAGCGGGTTTGTTGTCTAAAAATTTTAGACGAATTTAAATAAATCATTGATGGTTTTTAACGAATCGATGTTTTTTCCGTTATCCGTTAAATCTTTCAGGTTTTTTATCAACAAACGGGTGTAACGATGGGTCAGGTGTTTGGCATAATCATCCACAATTTCCTGCATTTCCGGGGTGCTTAATTTACGATAGGTCGATAATTCTTCAAGGTTTATTGCCTGAAGATTGGTGGTGATTGTATTAATGGCGGGGCGCAAGGAGCGGCTTGCCAGCCATTCGGTATAGTCTGACACTACTTCATCAATTATTATTTGTGCTTTGACTACACTTTCTTTTTTCTTTTCGGAGGTTTGACTTACTATTTTCTGAAGATCGTCAACACTAAGAACGCTGACATTTTCCAGTGTTGCCACTTCATTGTCAATGTTTCTGGGAACCGACAAATCGACATAAACCTGGGGTTTATTGCATCTCAGTTCAAGCGAATTCATTACCATTTCTTTAGTGATCAGTGGTGTGGGCGCTGAAGTGGCGATCAGG
>JAUYEQ010000073.1 GCA_030691295.1 Bacteroidota bacterium | reverse complement strand
TACCTCAACGTATTTCAAAGTTTTGAAGTTGGTGGAAAGTTCCACTTTGATATTGTAGAAATTCGTCCCGCTTTCGACATCGAATTTTTTAATGGTTCCAATCATGATCCCTTCAGGAAAAACATTGGAATAACCACTTGTAACAACCGTATCGCCAACATTTACAATGATGTGAAACGGGATTTCCCTCAGGTCGGCGGTATTGTAATTCTCACCGTCCCACACCAGCGAACCGAAATAATTGTTTTTTGTGATTTTTGCAGGAACACTCAACCTCCTGTTTAGCAATGACAATCCGGTTGAATAGTTTGGTGAAACATCGGTGATTACGCCAACTATCCCGCTGGCATCAATAATACCCATGTCGGGTTTTATTCCGTGCCTCGAACCTTTGTTCAGGGTAATGTAATTCAATTGTTTATTTACCGAATTACTGATCACTTTTGCCGATGTAAAAATATAGGCTGGGGCATCAACCGTATCGGGCCAGTTAACCGGATATTGTTCCTGCAGGCTCATCCTCAACTGTAATTGTTTGCGCAGCGAAGCATTGTCAGCGGCCAAACGTGCATTGGTACGGCTTAAACTGAAATAATCGTCGATTGAACTGAATTTTTCATAAACAGCTCCCGCAAAATTATTACTTGAATTAAAGAATGCTACCCTTTGGTAATTGTTAAAACTGACAATCAGTACAAACGAAATGGCTTCGAGTGCAAGGAACATCATTAAAAAATAATTTCGTAATAAGAAACGAAATAAACTTCTCATCAGTTGGAAGGTTTACCCCTTCCTTTTCAGAATTACCTGATAAGGAAAGTGAATTTATTTACATTCTTAAGTGCGATACCGGTTCCGCGGGCCACTGCCCTCAGAGGATCTTCGGCAACATGGAACTGAATATTGATCTTTTCAGTAAAACGTTTGGCCAATCCGCGCAGCAAAGCGCCACCACCTGCCAGCCAGATACCGCGATTTACAATATCAGAATACAATTCAGGAGGTGTTTGCTCTAGCGCACTGAGAATAGCTGTTTCAATTTTCGAAATCGATTTTTCCAGACAATGTGATATTTCCTGGTAGGAAACCGGTACTTCAATCGGAAGGGCAGTCATTTGGTTTGGCCCCTGTATCAAATAATCAGCAGGCGGATTGTCGAGTTGCGACAAGGCCGATCCTACATTAATTTTTATTTCTTCGGCAGTGCGTTCACCAATTTTAATGTTGTGCTGGTGACGCATGTATTCCATAATATCGGCAGTCAGGTCGTCGCCTGCAATACGGATTGATTTGTTGGTAACCAATCCACCCAGCGAAATCACTGCAATTTCGGTAGTTCCGCCACCGATGTCAACCACCATGTTTCCTTCGGGCGCTTCAACATCCAACCCAATACCGATGGCTGCTGCCATTGGTTCATAAATCATATACACATCGCGTCCTCCGGCATGTTCTGCCGAGTCGCGTACAGCACGTATTTCAACTTCAGTAGAGCCGGAAGGAATACAAACGACCATCCGGAGCGAAGGAGTAAAAAACCTCGATTTAGGGTTCATCATCTTGATCATTCCCCTGATCATTTGCTCGGCTGCGTTAAAGTCGGCAATTACACCATCGCGCAGCGGGCGGATGGTTTTCAGGTTCGCGTGGGTTTTTCCCTGCATTTGACGCGCTTTCTCGCCAATCGCGATAAGCTTGTCAGTTTTGAGATCGATGCAAACAATCGATGGCTCGTCAACTACAATTTTATCGTTGTGAATAATGATTGTGTTGGCGGTTCCAAGGTCGATGGCTATTTCCTGGGTTAAAAATGAAAACAATCCCATTTATGTGTATGTTTTTCTAATGTTTATACTAATAAAAAACTGACCGGATGTCAATTTCAAATCAATGTTTGAAATGTCGCATTCCGGTAAAAATCATTGCAATACCGAATTCATCGCAGGCGGCAATTACTTCTTCATCGCGGATACTTCCCCCCGGTTCTACAATGTATTTGATCCCAAATTCGTTGGCAGCTTCAACGCTGTCGCGGAATGGAAAGAACGCATCTGAAATTAATACCGAATCTTCAATCCTGATGCCTTCCTTCAGGTTAAAACGCGGAATAGTCAACTGACGCAAACTATCGAGCCTGTTGGGTTGCCCCATTCCGGCACCTGTTAACCAGAAAGAACCGTCCGGATTTTGTGTTACCAAAGCAATGGCATTACTCTTCAGATGCTTACATGCTATTAAGCCAAACTTCGACAAGTTCATTTTATTGCTGTCGAACTGTATTTTTGTTACATTCCTGAATTCTGTTTCCAGGCCTTCGTCTTCATCCTGAACAAGCAATCCACCGCTAATGGAGCGGTACAATCTTTCACCGGCTATTTCAGGTTTAACAGGAGTTGCCAGCACACGCAGGTTTTTCTTTTTACTGAAAACCTCCAGCGCTTCGGGAGTATAATCGGTAGCAATAATGATTTCGACAAATCGTTTTTCGAACCATTCTGCGATAATTTTATCCACTTTTCCGGTAAAACAAATGATGCCTCCGAAAGCGCTCACCGGATCGCCGGCCCATGCCAGCTCGAGCGATTTCATAATGTTGTCGGTTACAGCAAGTCCGCATGGATTAAGGTGTTTAACCACCGAAACCGCCACTTTATTTTCCAGATGACTTACCGAATAGTAAGCATCGCTGGCCGATTTCCAGGCAGCATCGGCATCGAGCATATTGTTGTACGAAAGCGCCTTTCCTTGAAGCACCCTTGCATTCGATAAAGTAATTTCAGAATTACTGTTATTGAATTTAAAAAAAGTTGCCGTTTGGTGAGGGTTTTCGCCGTAGCGCAGCACCTGACCTTCGTTCACGCTGATGCGTGCTTCTTCAGATTGTTCAGGATTGAAGTAGTTAAAAATGGCGCTGTCGTAATGCGACGAGGTTGCAAATGCCAGGCGCGCAAATTCTTTGCGGTCGTCAATTGAAGTGGCGCCCTCTTTTTCGTTCAGGAGATTGAACAGGGTATCATATTGATTGCGGGAAGAAACGATCACCACATCTTTAAAATTCTTTGCTGCTGCCCGAATCAGCGAAATTCCGCCGATGTCTATTTTTTCTATAATATCATCTTCAGATGCTCCTGAAGCCACCGTCTCTTCAAACGGATACAGGTCAACGATCACAAGATCTATTTCAGGAATTTCGTATTTGGCTATTTGTTGCTGGTCAACGATATTGTCTCTGCGGTTAAGGATTCCGCCAAAAACTTTGGGATGCAGGGTTTTAACACGACCGCCAAGAATAGACGGGTAACTGGTTAGTTCTTCAACAGGAACTACTGAAGTTCCCAACTCTTCTATAAATGATTGTGTTCCTCC
>JAUYEQ010000047.1 GCA_030691295.1 Bacteroidota bacterium | reverse complement strand
ATTGACCGACGAAAGCAGGCTTCGCCAGATACTCGACAACCTGATTGGAAACGCTATTAAGTTCACATCTAATGGATCTGTTTCACTTGACGTTAATATTCAGGGAGACAGGGTTCATTTCAGTATAACAGATACAGGTATCGGCATTCCTGCTGAACAGCAGTCTTCTATTTTTGAGCGGTTTATTCAAGCCAACGAAGGTCATAGAATGAATTTTGGTGGAACCGGACTGGGGCTTGCTATCTCGAAAAACCTGATTGAACTTTTAGGAGGAAACATCGGAGTTGAATCGGAATTGGGGAAAGGATCGAAGTTTTATTTCAGTATACAGGCGAATTAAGAGTATTCAGTCGCGGTATTCAGTCTCAGAAAGAATTGGACTCAACCTTATCGTGTTGGAACTACAAACCATTTGTCAACCGTTTTTTCAGGCTGGTACTTCGACAGATAGCTCATTGCTTCGGCTGAATTCTCGGCAATAAAATAAAGTTTCCGGTAATTTTCCTTGGCAAATTTTTCTTCATACGTTTTTTCAAACTGACGGAAAAGATCGTCATAAAAACCGTTGGTATTGATGAAAACAATGGCTTTGTCGTGATAGCCCAATTGTTTCAGTGTAATTACTTCCAGAATTTCTTCGAGCGTGCCAAAACCGCCTGCCAAAGCAATAAATGCATCCGACATATCCCTCATCTTTGCTTTTCGCTCCATCATATCGCCCGAAACAATTATTTCGTGGGCATGAATAGATGCAAGGTTGAAGTCGCGTAATTTTTCAGGAATAATACCAATGGTTCTTGCTCCGCAAATACCAGCCTCGCGGGTCACCACATCCATTAGCCCGACATTTGAGCCACCGTTTATCAAACAGAATTTTGCCTGACCTATCAAACGCGCCAAATCAATGGCATCATTCACATAAACATCGGGAATGGCATTGCTGGAAGAAGAAAAAACACAAATGTTCATATAGTAAGTATTTACTATTAAAAGATTTACAATTTACTATTTAAGGTTGGATAGGTTCCCAAAATAGTAAATCGTAAATTGGTAAATTGTAAATTTCAGTTAGACGTCGATATTGGCATAAACTGCATGATCTTCGATAAACTGCCTGCGCGGCGGAACTTCATCACCCATCAGCATACTGAAAATATGATCTGATTCGGCAATATTCTCGATGGTCACCTGGCGCAATGTCCGCACTTCAGGATTCATGGTTGTTGACCATAACTGCTCGGCGTTCATTTCTCCAAGACCTTTGTATCGTTGAACATGTATTCCTGATTCTTTTCCTTCGCCCCATTCGTCAATCAGGCGAAGTCGTTGTTGTTCTGTCCAGCAATATTCTTCACGTTTACCTTTTTTAATCAGGTAAAGCGGCGGAGTTGCAATGTAAACATGACCGCGCATAATGAGTTCCTGCATAAAACGGAAAAAGAAAGTCATAATTAATGTCGCGATATGGCTACCATCGACGTCGGCATCGGTCATGATCACAACCTTGTGGTACCTCAGTTTTTCGAGGTTAATTGCTTTCGAATCTTCATCTGTTCCAATGGTGATTCCCAAAGCGGTATAAATATTCCTGATTTCTTCGTTGTCGTAAACTCTGTGAATCATGGCTTTTTCAACGTTCAGGATTTTACCCCGAAGCGGCAAAATTGCCTGAAAATGGCGGTTCCTTCCCTGTTTGGCGGTACCACCTGCTGAATCTCCCTCCACCAGAAATAATTCGCAAAGTGCCGGATCTTTTTCTGAGCAGTCGGCAAGTTTACCCGGAAGTCCTGCTCCGGAAAGTACATTCTTGCGCTGAACCAATTCTCTAGCTTTGCGGGCTGCATGGCGGGCCTGAGCTGCCAGAATTACCTTGTTCACAATGGCACGGGCCGATCGTGGGTTTTCTTCCAGATAATTGGCCAACATTTCACTCACTGCCTGATCGACCGGCAAGCTGATTTCTGAGTTGCCCAATTTTGTTTTGGTCTGACCCTCAAACTGAGGTTCGGCAACTTTTACCGAAACAACAGCAGTCAAACCTTCACGAAAGTCATCGCCACTGATCTCGAATTTCATTTTGGCGAGCATCCCACTGTTCTCAGCATAAGCTTTCAATGTACGAGTAAGTCCGCGACGAAATCCGGTAAGATGGGTTCCACCTTCAATTGTATTGATATTGTTTACGTATGAATGGATATTTTCGGTAAACGAAGTATTGTAATGAAGGGCAATTTCAACCGGTACACCAGCTTTCTCCGAAGTAATATGAATTGTTTCATCAATCAGGCGTTCACGTGTATTGTCAAGAAATTCAACAAACTCTTTCAAGCCTTCCTGCGAGAAAAATCCTTCGTGCTTGTATTCACCATTTTCCAGCTTTACCCTTTTGTCGGTAATATTCAGTTGCAAACCTGCATTCAGGAAAGCCAACTCACGCAAACGGGCGGCAAGTATTTCGAATTTATATTCTGTTACCAGGAAGATTGTATCGTCTGGTTTAAAGGTGACTGTTGTTCCGGTATGATCGGTTTCGCCAACCTCTTTAACACTGTACAGTGGTTTTCCCTTGCTGTATTCCTGCTGCCATATTTTCCCGTCGCGGTGAACCTGAACAAGCAGCGGAGTTGACAATGCGTTTACACATGATACACCCACGCCGTGCAATCCGCCAGAAACTTTGTAGCTGCCCTTGTCGAATTTTCCACCGGCATGCAAAACAGTCATAACTACTTCGAGTGCCGAACGGTTTTCCTTGGTATGAAGTTCAACCGGAATACCGCGTCCATCGTCGATTACTGTAATCGAATTGTCTTCATTAATAAAGACATCAATGTTTTTACAATATCCGGCAAGCGCTTCATCTATTGAATTATCAATCACCTCATAAACCAAATGATGCAAACCTTTCTCATTCACATCGCCAATATACATCGCAGGACGTTTGCGAACTGCTTCCAAACCTTCCAATACCTGAATGCTGTCGGCATCATAGCCACCATTGTCATTCTGAATTCCCCAATTCTGGGTTTCTTCTATTTCGCTCATCGATCAAAATTTTTTAATTATTCTGTGTAATTTACCCAAACAATCATCTGTGAAAGGCTAAAACCCTTCATACAAAATCAAGTAATTTTTTGCTTTTTTTGAAATTTGCCGGATTTGACAATAAAAAAAAGATTGATTCCAGGTAAATTCTTCACGTTGTAAAACCTTCAATTACTAAGTCGCAAATATAGTAAAAATGCGCTTACCACCGACCTGAAAAATGGCTTTCCAGACGTTAAACTTTTTAACATTTTATGAACTAATTACGCTTTGATTTACAGCATTTTAGAATTGTATTCGATTGAAATTAAAGGAAGCAAAAAAAGTATCGTGAATTTGGCCTTCTGTTAGAAAGTATAACTCATCCCTGCCATCCAGTTGAAACTTTTATTGGTGTATCCCAGCCATTGCTCGTACTTCTGAAAACCAAAATTATTGAGTCTTACAAAGAAGTTTAATGATTTGTTGAATTGATACTCTCCGCCCACATTCAGGTCGATAATTGGATCCATTTCAACAATCAACGATGGAGCGGAAGAGGACAACTGTTCACTCACAAGAGCGGTTCTTTTTCCAACCACAAAAATGTCAGTGGTAAATTTCAACTGTTCGGTTGGCTTGTAAATTCCTGAAAATGTGACATCAAAATCCGGCATTTGCCATGCCTCATCAATCGTTTCCAATTCATACGAATAATAGTTTCCCAAAAGTCGAAGCGAAAAATTTTCAGAAACAGAATGCATTACTTCAGCCGACAGTTTCAGGACTTTTAAATCATCATAAACCCAGTCAAAAGTATTGTTTAAACTTCGCGGCCCAATAGCGGAAAGATTAAGCACATCACGGCCATAAAGCATATAAAAATGCTGATCCTTCACTTTTGAATACGACGCTTCGGCAACATAATTGGTTTTTGAACTGAATTTTCCTTTTAAACCTCCTGAAACAATGTACTTGTAATTCGTATTTAAAACATCGTGAAACGGATCTGCATAAGGATTTTCGGCAGCTATGTTTGAATAGGTATTGTGTTGCAAATGCCCGTCAACTCCGGCGAAAATAGTGAGAATCTTTGGTACCGGCGACCATTCGGCTTTCACTTTTGGCCATATCAGCATAGAAGCATCCGTATCGTCGTCAAAAACAATGGTCGAATTCACTCCAGCCTGTAATTTTGCACCCTCGGTTTTCCACATTACCGAAGGATTAACCCTGATGAGAATCTGTTGTTTGGATCCGATACTGTTTGAGAAATTATTCATTACGCCATCAGCAAGGTAATAAGTTAACGAAGTATTTAGCAAACCGAATGTCTGACCGTACTTTTTGCTCATGTCGCCCGAGAATACCGTTTGATTCTCTGTCTGACCGGTTTTAGTTTTGAAATAATGGTATTTGAGACCAAAATCGTAATTGAAATCAAGTGGCGAAATATTCTCGCCTTTCAACCCCACTTTTGCAGTTCCTTTTGAAAAATATTGCTTGTCCTGATAATAAGGAATCATTTCATCTTTCAATTCATCGGACAATATATCGCCGGTGTAGCCATAATAATTGAACGATTTTCGGTCGAAAGCCAAACTGCCCGAAAGTGTTGATTTTCGCCAAAATTTTTCACCAAATATTTCAGCAATATTCTCACTTTGCGGGGCTTTTACTATATCACCGTTCAGCAATCCAATTTTTCCATACGACGACAAGTGCTTGAAGTGCATTCCGAAATTGGAATTTTTATCGGGTTGCGAATTAAAGAACAGCTCACCATAAGGAGTCATGTAATTTCCAAAACCGAGTTTCAATAAACCCATCTCCATTTCAGGTTTGGGTTCGCCAAACATTTTCGCAGCGGCAACCGGAGTAATATCAAAAGTTGAAAAAACAGGCTTGCTGAAAATTGAATAATCAAAAACCGGAGCTTCTGTCTGTTCTGTTTTGATCTTTGGAATGTCATTAATCTTTTCAACTTCCGAAATAGTTGGCTGGTATGCCTTTACCACCTCTACCTCCTGTTTAATCCTCGTAGTCTCTTTTTGTGCCATTGTGTTCAATGAACCGAATGTCGCCGACACGATCAACAGCGTTATAATGAATGTCTTCCTGATCTTCATGAGATTGGTCTTTTTATATCGTTTTTGTTTCCTGATAATACTATTTATTTCCTTTGATATTTATTTCAAGTGGCTTCGGCTCGTTTTTAGTTTGCCGGGCTTCGTTGGCTTCAATCATCTGCAATTTCTGTCGGGTTGTTTCCATGATTCCATCATTTGGTTCAGGATAATTTTCCTCGATGCTTTTAAGTGTATGTTTTGCCTGAAATTCGTCGCCGTTTTTCAAATAAATATCCGACAGCAAAATGAAGCTTTTGGCCAGCCAGAACTGATGGGGTGAATTCTTGTCAATGAAGTCGAGTATCTCTTTTTCAGCTTCTTTCAGTTGTTGTTTCCCGTACAGAATATCCGCAACTAAAAATTTCGCTTCGGCGCCTTCTGCTGAATTGGTATCGGCTGAAAGTCTGGTTAAAATCGGCAGTGCTTTGTCTTTGTCACCGGTTCTGTAATACGATAAAGCCAGCATGTAATTCGTTTCGCGTTTCAGAATATCCGAAACTTTTTCGGTTACCAGAACACGATTGGCAGCTTCGATACAAGCCGAATAATTTGCCAGTCTGAACTGACTGCGCATTATTCCTGTTTGAGCACTCTGCGCGTTATTTCCAGAACCTGATAAACTGGCAAGTCTTTCAAAATGAGAAAGCGCCTGCTTGTAATTTGCGGCATTGTATTGCAGGCCGCCTGCTTTTAACAAAGCTGTTTCGGTAAAACCATTTCCAGGCTGGGCAATTACATATTCATATTCCTGCAATGCTTTCGTAACCTCTCCTTCATTGTACAAAATCTCCCCCAGATAGAAATGCGAATTCAACGCAAAACTGCCTCGCGGAAACTGATTGAGGTATCGTTCGAGTTGCTGACGGGCTTTTGGATCGCGGGCCATGTATAACTTCTCGGCAGCACGATAGGTAAGCGAATCCTGTTCGCTTACTGAAACCTGAACTCCGTTTCCTAACTTTCCGGTATAAGCAAAGTAAGCATCCACATCGTTTAATTCAATGTAATTATTTTTAATTCCGGTAAGTGCAGCCTGTGTTTCTGGACTGTTGGGCGAGCGGTCAATTACTTGTTTGTAATATCCTATTGAAGTGTTGTACTCGTTCAAATTGTAATAAACCAAGCCAAGCTGAACCAGCGCTCTATTCAGGAAACTGCTTTGAGGAAATTTACTGATCAGGTCCTTGTAATATCCAATGGCTGGCTGCGGTTGATTTGCCCGCTCATAAGTCCGACCCAGTTCGTACAAAGCATCATCGTGATAAGATGATTTTGGATTATTCTGAACGAGTGCCTGTAATGACGATATTTTTGCCTGGTTATCGCGCTGCAAACCAAGGCAAATGGCCTTCTGGAAAAGTGCATAATCGGCGTCATATAAATTCATCCGGGCCGATTTGTCGTAACTGGCAATGGCTTCGGCATAATTGCGGTTCAGAAAATAACAATCGCCCAAACGGTTGCTGGCATCAGCCACTTTTTCGCTACGCGCACTTCCTTCAAGGTTTAAATATTTCCTGAAAAAGTCGGAAGCATTCGAATAATCCTTCAACTGAAAATACGAATAGGCCAAATTGTAATGAGCCAGTTTATATTCAGGAAGAGAAAATGCGCCAGCAGATTTCATGAAGCTATTGTATCCGGAAACCGCATTGTTGAAATTCCCAAGACGATAGTTTGCTTCGGCTTTCCAGTACAACGACAGCGAACGATAACTCTTGTCAAAATCGCCTGCATCGAGCGATTTGTCAAAACTTTCAATCGCTCCTGAATAATCCAGATTATTGAAACTTTCCAGTGCGCGGAAATAGGCAACACGCTGATAAGCTCTTTTCACCGATGGGCTTTTGACTTTAATATTTTCGATCGAAGCCATTGCATCACGGTAATTGCTGGTACTCATGTAAACTTTTACCAGATAATCGTAGGCAACATCGTTTCGCTCCGAGTTTGGATACAAAGAAATGTATTTGTCGAATGCCTTGATGGTTTCGTTGAATGGCGAGTACGATAACTCGTAAGTAATTTTGGCATAATTAAACAGAGCATCCTCTTTGATTTTCGCATCGAAATCAAATTCCGAAGCTGCTTCAAAAGCCTGCCTTGCTTTGTTTTTATCGTTGGCAACCACATAAGATGCGGCCAGGTGATAATAGGCATTCTGTGCCAGTTCATCTTTTCCTTTCGAGGCAATTTCGAGGTGCGGAATTGCTTTGGCCTCCTGGCTATTCAGGTAATAGCAATATCCAAGCATGTAATTTTCTTCACGCCCACGGTTGCTTTTGTCCGAAAGATAGAATTCAAGGAACTCGATTGCTTCTTTAAACTGTCGAAGGTGAAAATACGAACTTCCCAGGATACGCGCCAGTTCAGGCTGTTGGTCAGCCGAAACGGTATTGATCAGCGGAGCAGTATATTTTACCACCTCGCTGTATTTGCCTTGTTTGTAATAAATCTGACTGATGTAGAAAGGTATCACCTTTTCGAAAACCGGGTTCTTCTGTAGTTTCAAAAACTCCTGAAGTGCCGTTTCGTAATTTCCCTTCAGGTAATGAATATGTCCCCAATAATATTGTGCCGGAGCTGCATACAGAGAATTTCCTTCTTTTATCGCAAAAAAATCCAGGGCTGCAACATCCATTTTTTCAAGCTCAAAATTCGAATATCCCCGCATATAATAAAAATGCGCAAGTTCATCTTTGCTCAGTTTACTTTTATCGAACCCATCAAAAGACTTCAGAACGGCAGCAAATTTTCTTTTGTCGAAATTGTAAATCGCCAGTTCAAACGAAGCCCTGTTCCTGAAGGTGCTTTCAGGAAACTGGTTCATGAACTCAGCAATCTGCCCGTCGGCATTTCTGTTATCGAGTTTTAACCCGCACAATGCCTTGTAAAACATTGCTTCGGCCCTGACCTCCGAATTTTCGTCTGCCTCTTTGGCAATCCGATCAAACTGATTGATTGCCGACACATAATTCCGGGCGATGTAAAGCTCTTTGGCTTTCTGGATATCCTGACTTGGAGATTGATAATAAACTGTATTTTGTGCAGTAAGAAGGATCGGCATAAATGCAACCCAAAATAGGATAAGAATAAACCTGTAAGTCTTCATTGTATATTCGGGTATTAGAATAAATCAGATAAATTGTAAAATTATCAATCAAATTCGACATGGACACACAAATTGTACCATTTCTAAACAAAAACTGATAATTAGGGTCTGTTAGTATTTGGTTGGATAAAAAAAATTAGTTTTGCACACATACCAATCCGTATAGCCATGTCAGAAGAAAACATCATAGAACTCATTAATGCAGACATTGTTCAACGCGATCATGTGGTACTTTCAGACATTAGTCTGGAAATAAAAACCGGCGAATTTGTTTACATGATCGGGAAAGTGGGCAGCGGAAAATCGAGCCTGATAAAAACGCTGAATGCAGAATTACCACTCACAAAAGGCGAAGGAACTGTTGCCGGCTTCAACCTTGCAGACCTGAAAACCCGTGATATTCCTTTCCTGAGGCGTAAGTTGGGCGTGGTTTTTCAGGATTTCAGGTTGCTGAGCGACCGCAACGTTTACGACAATCTTTCGTTTGTGCTGAAAGCCACCGACTGGAAAGACGCAACTGAAATTGAAGACCGGGTTTTGTCAGTGCTCGACAAAGTAGCCATGACCAACAAAATAAAATCGATGCCGCACCAATTGTCAGGCGGAGAGCAGCAAAGGGTAGTTATCGCAAGGGCTTTGCTCAATAATCCTGAAATAATTCTGGCTGACGAGCCAACAGGGAACCTCGACCCGCAAACCTCTATTGATCTGCTGCAGATTTTCAAAGACCTGAACGAACAGGGAAAAACAGTCATCATTGCAACCCACGACTACCCGCTGATCCGCCGCTTCCCGGCCCGAATCATTACTGTTGATGATCAAAAAATTTACGAGACGGTGATAACGAAGAAAGAAAAAGGATGAATTTAATTATTGACGATTTATTTATTGACGATTTACCATTTATCGCATTCACCTGACACTCAAAGAGTAAATTGTAAATTGTCTAATTGTAAATCTTTCTGCTAGCTATAATCTCGAATAATTTCTTTCAGCTATTTTCAAAAAGAAACGGTTTGTAAATCCCGAAAAGGATTTCTTCCTCATTTTCCCAGCAAAGCTCTTTCGCGGCTATTTTCAGATTATTCTTCCAAACTGCGTTTTTTTCCTGATTGAAAAGTGCCATTTTTATGGTTTCGGCCAGATCTTTCCGCTGATGAGTTTCGGCGATTGCCCCAATCTGGTAGTGTTCAACAATTCGTTTCATCTCCGGAAGGTTCGAAACCAGCACCGGAACTCCAGCCTGAATGTAATCGAACAATTTGTTGGGCAGGGCAAAGCGGTAATTCAAACCAAGGTCTTCTTCAAGCGAAATACCCAAATCAGCCTGTCGGGTAATTTGACTTAATTGGCTAATCGGCAACCTGCCTAAAAACTTCACTTTTGCTTCAAGCTGAAGCTCTTCCACCAATTGTTTCAACTGAGCGGTAAGATCGCCATCGCCCGCGAGCCAAAGTTCGGCACCGTCGATGTACTTCATGGAACGGATCGCAGCTTCAATTCCCCTTCCCAAATTGAGGGCGCCCTGATAAAGAATAATTTTCGGAATATCAGATTTTGCAGGCACTTCCGGAGCAATAAAATCTTTTTCAGAACAAGTAGGAAGATTGCGGACCACTTTAAAATCGACCTTGTACAAATCGTGGTAAACTTCGGCAATGGAGTCACAAACGGTATAAGCCGCGTTGACCTTTGGAACAAGCAATTTTTCCAGTCCTATCCAAATTCCCCTCACAACCGGACGCCCAAGCAACTCCGGCACCTCAGTAAAATATTCGTGACTGTCGTACACCAGCGGTTTTCGTTTAATGCGACTGGCCAGATAGTTTGCCGGCAAAGTATCCAGATCGTTGGCAACCAACACATCCAGCTTGGTTGTCAGTAAAAAGAAGAATAAACGCAGGTTGTATTCGAGGTA
>JAUYEQ010000038.1 GCA_030691295.1 Bacteroidota bacterium | reverse complement strand
GATGTTTATTTTGGCATTAGGAAAACTTATCATACAGCAAAAATAAAAATCACAGCTATTTCATTTTTGTAATCAGCACTTTATCTATTTTATTGTGGTCGATGTCCACCACTTCAATAATAGAGTCGGAAAAAACAAACTTATCGCCCAATTCCGGAATCTTATTTAATTTACTGAAAACAAAACCTGCAACGGTGGCATATTCAATCTCATCGAAGTTAATTTTAAAACCTTCGATCAAATCGACAAGGGTTTCAACCGGGGCATCGCCGCTCACCAAAACAGATTGGTCGTCGCGTACAAAAATATCCGGTTCAGTAATTTCATTTTCCTCGGGAAACTCGCCAATAATGCTCTCCAGAATATCATGCAGGGTAATAATTCCTTCCAGACTACCATATTCATTCACCACCACCGAATAGTAAAACTGCTTTTGTTTAAAAAGATTCAGTACTTTTTGAGCAACAGTACTTTCAGGAATTATAATTGGAGCATGCAAAATCTGACTGATTTCGGCAGGTTGATCCGAAAAATAATTCAGCAGATATTCCTTTACGATCAAAACGCCAATGAATTCTTCCTGATATTTTCGGCAAGCCAATATCTTGCTGTGATTCATTTTTAATATTTCAGCATGAAGTTCCTCTTTTGGCAAATCAATATCAACCCACTCAACATCAGTGCGATAAGTCATGATGTGCTTGGCTCGTTTATCTGAAAAATAGAACACCTTTTCGTGCATCTGGTTTTGCTCTTTTTCAATTACGCCTTCGTGAGATGCTATTTTGAGCATGTACAAAAGTTCCGCCTCCGTCATCTGTTCAGGATTTGGTTTTATGCCGATCAGTCGGTTTATAAGATTGGTTGACAAGGCAAGTAGCCGTACGAAAGGATAAAAAGTAAGACTGATGTAATAAATAGTCGGAGCAACTATGATAGCTATCTTCTCCGGATTTCCCATGGCGATGGTTTTTGGCACCAGTTCGCCAATCACAATTGAAATAAAAGTAATGACCAGTACTGTAATTGTCAACGCAAATTCATGCGCATATCTGCCGATCGGCTCAAATTGGGCGAAAAAAGGGGTAAAGTCGTCTGCCAGATTCATCCCACCGTAAACTCCGGTCACAATGCCAATCAAGGTAATTCCGACCTGAATGGCAGATAAAAAATTCTCGGAATTTTGCAACAGTTTCAGAGCTGTTCGCGCACCATTTCTCCCATTCGTCTTGAATTGCTCAAGCCGGCCCTGTTTACTCGAAATCAAGGCCACTTCGGACAATGCAAAAAATCCGTTTAATAAAATCAGAAATCCAAGTACGATAAATTCCATTTTCAGAAAAGAGTAAAGAAATAATTCAGACGCAAAGTTAACAGAGTATCCTCATGTTACTTCAAATATTCTGCAACAAAGGAATTTTTAGGATTGAAGACCTTTTTATCCCAGTCGGGGCGTTGGGCTTCGTTTGGCCAGGCATGTTCGCGGTAAGGAACCGGGTAAATTATCTTTTCGCCTTTTGCCTGATTGATAGCTGCATAAATTGAGGTTGAAGGACAAGTCCGGTCAACCAACCCGATTTCGACCACGATGGTGGCAGTCGAATTCTTCAACAGATTTGCCGCATCGAAATAAGGAAGTGCTTTTTTCATTTTCTTCCTGTCACCGGATCGCTCGAAAGGTTGCGGCCAGCCACCTTTACGGTCAACAAGCGTTCCGCCCCAATCGCACATGGCAGGAACTGTGGCTACCACAGCACTTACCCGCTTGTCAAGTCCGGCTGCAGCCAACGCTTGTCCCCCACCCTGACTTTCGCCAATTACCAGAATTCGCTTTCCATCCCACTCAGGCAGTTTGGTTAGAAAATCGAGTGTGCGAATCAACCGCAGATACATTCCCTTGAAATATACACTGTTGCGGTCTTCAAGTCCTTGGACGAAGTAATCTTTCAGTTCGCCGGTTTCCAGATCGTTGTAGTATTCTTCGGGCTGACCGTTGAGCATACCGTGTGCATTCAGGTCGAAGCACATCGCTCCTTTTCCCATTTTGGCATAACGCAGCGCTTCTTCGGCTTCCGACTTACACCAAGAACCTTTCACTCCGGCTGCATGAACCAGCAAAACAATCGGCAGCGATTTGGGTGCCGCTTTTGTGGGTCGGGCAAAATAACCACGGGCTGGTTTTGGCCCGGTGCAATTGATTTCGGTATCGAAACAAACAAATTCAAATTCTTTACTTTCATTCTTGCCAAATTTTACGTCCAACTGCAGGGCTGCCAAATTTTGTTTTTCAGCATTCCAGTATTTATTTAGGTCTTTCGGCACTTTAATTCCGGGTTTTAAATTCTGCGGATCAACAATCATTCCGAGAAGTTGCTTCTGTTCTTTTATGTGGGCTTCAACCATAAATGAAGATGGTTTGGAGGAAGAACCTTCAAAAATCAGCAGAGAGTCAGCTTCAGGCAAAAATGCTTTTTCTGAAATAATCTGATCATTGTTTTTTCTGGCCACAACGTAAATCGAATCATTTGTCCGGTTTTGAACAAAAGCCATCACACGTATTTTTTCGCCTTTTGTATAAATTCCGGTTTCGTTGGTTTGCTTCAATTCCAGCGTTTGATTTTGAGCAAGTGAAACAAATCCTGAAATCAGGAATAAGAAGAAAAATAGTAGAATGAAATTTTTCATGTGTATTAGATTTTTAAAATAAGACAATATGGTTGGTTAATTCCATTTTTATGAGTCTTGGCTTTATTCTAATGAAAACTGAACATTGCGACTGTAAACTATTTCCCCTTGTCCTCCGGAAGTTCTTCATCTTCATCAGGAAACTCCAAATCCAATTCGGCAGAATCATTTTCATCGTCTTCGTCATATATTTCAATGATTGGTTCGGTGAACGACTTGCTGACCAGGCGTTTATCGAGTGTGAGCAAAAGCGAAGGAAGTACCATCACATTGAAGAACATGGCAATGAGCAAGGTGGTTGAGATCAGGATTCCCAGCGCCTGTGTACCGCCAAATTCAGAAACGATAAATACGCTGAAACCGAGAACCAGTACAATGCTGGT
>JAUYEQ010000034.1 GCA_030691295.1 Bacteroidota bacterium | reverse complement strand
GCTGATTACAAATAAATTGGAAACTGAACAGTCGGAATCACTCCTTCTGTTTAGGCACCTTTATGATACTTTTCTTGAAGAATTACTCAATAAATCAGGACAGCTTTACCAAAATTATCAAATTCCTGATTTTGAATTGGCAATTCATGAGATTATCAAAGATGAAGGGCTGGAATGTAAAATATCTGTTAATGAAGCAATTTACAAAGCAAAGCTTAATATACCTGTTTTGGATTCTTTTATAGAAGTTCCAAAAATCTATTAAAACTAATATGTATGAAAATAGCTGTATCAGGAACATATTCAACTGGAAAAACTACCACAACATTGGCGCTGTCTTATCTTACAGGAATTCCAAAAACGCACGCCAAAACAATGCGGGAGATAATACCGATAGCTCATCCAGGAAAAAGGCTGGAAATATGTTTGCCTCACGAACTTATTGAACTGGGAATTAGAAGATTCCTGGAACGGTGTGAATCTGAATGCCAATATAATAACCATTTCATATCCGACGGTTGTGCCATTCAGGAATGGATTTACGGAACCACAAGGTTAAAATATGGACTGAACCCCAATGAACACATACTCAAAGTAAAATGGCAAAAACTAGCAAACTATGCTGGTTACGAGGTATTTCAAAAAACGATGGAAGCTTTTGGCACCGTGGCAAAACAATATGTAAAAGGCAACTATGATACGGTAATCCATCTACCAATAGAGTTTGCATTTACGCCCGATGGTCACCGCCCTGTTAAAGAAAAATTCAGAAGTGAATCTGAAAAACTTTTATTGCATACATACCAAGAATGGGATATAAAACCAATAATTGTCAGAGGCAGCTTAGAACAACGCCTGGAAAGAATCATAGAATTACTGAACTTGCCACAGCAAATGAGTATAAAAAAAGCCATTGAATTATCTCTGCGTGATAAAGTAAATTTATTTGATAATGTCAGGCTGGAAGCATAAAACGAACAAAAGCTAAAAACCCCGCCCTGCGTACCAGGCAGAACGGGGCAATTAATACAAATAATTATTTATAAACCGGGGAGCTAACGCCCCCACCAAAACAACCAAAGGTATGAAAAAATTAGTTATCATTTTCGTGTTGGGCTTTATGGCCCTTTCGTTTGGCGCAATTGCGCAGATTAAAGTTGCCAGTACCGGGTATGTAGGGATAAACAATACCAGCCCTGCTTATAATTTAGATTGGTATGGCACTGGTCGTTGGTGGGCTTCCAGTGGGGCATTGATATTCGATAATACCGGATATTTAGGTTTGCCAACTATTCATCCAGCCGATGACTGGTATGGTTGCTTGGGTACCTCCGCTAAGCGGTTTGGTTTATTGTATATAGATCATGTGCTTACCAGACAGCTAACTTACACTTCAGATGAAAGCGTTAAAGAAAATATTAAAAACCTGAATAATTCACTTGCGAAAATTCAGAAACTTAGGGGTGTACAGTACGATATTAAAAGCGATTACTTTAATGTTAATGATGAGAAACTTAAAAAATCACTTGTAGAAAAGGGTAAAAATGAAATCGGTTTTCTTGCACAAGAGCTTAAAGAAGTATTTCCTGAAACGGTTTATCTTGATCCAAGTAATGACCTTTATTCCGTTAACTATATACAATTAATACCTGTTTTGGTAGAAGCCATAAAAGAGCAACAGACCCAAATTGATGAATTGAAGAAACTGATCAATGAAAAGTAACCAACTATGAAACTTATACACATAATGGCATTGTTGCTGTTTTCTGTTTTATTTTCAGCAACCGCCCCTGCTCAACCTAAATACGGTTTTACATACGACAGCCGGGGAAACCGCGTAACCCGCGCGCTCATCCTTCTGAAAAGTGGCACCATTCCCGCCGATTCACTTCATGCAAAACAAGTTGAAAAACCATTGGATGACCAGATAGGGTTACAAAAAACCCGTATCTATCCGAATCCGACTAAAGGTTTGCTGAGGATTGACTTGCCAGCATTAACCGAACAGGAAGCAACCATCAGGCTGCATGATTCGAGTGGTAGGTTGATTATTCAGCAATCTGCCGGAGAAGTAAACAACGAGTTAGACCTCTCTGCCTATCCATCCGGATTATACATCATGAGCATTCAGATTGGCCCAAAAGACCGGAAAGAATGGAAAATCATTAAAGAGTAGCACTCCTTTTATACGAAAAACAAATGAAAAGAATTAAATATATATTCTTTATGGGCATGTTGTGCGCTTTGAGCGGCATAGGGCAGCCCTTCGATGTTGTGCTGAACACAGCACAACAAGGCAATATAACCGTTCAGGCCCGAAACAGCATTACTCTGGCATCCGGTTATTCATACACTCCGGCGGGAGGTACTTTTCTTACCCAAATTGTAAATCCGGTGGTTACAGGTTTTACAAGCTATGGTACAGCAATCGACCAAAGCAGTTATTCCATAAATACGGCCTTGGCGGTTGGTAAAACATCCGGAGAACTCAATATTTCCGGAATGGCAAACTATAACGTACCGTTGGATTTGCCGAAAGGAACTGCAGGACTAAAACCCAATTTAAGCCTGAATTACCTGAGCAGCTTCAATGATGGACTGACGGGAATTGGTTGGAACATAGGGGGGCTCTCTGTCATAAACCGTGTAGGGCAGAACTTATATTTCGAAAATCAGTCGCAGCCAGTAAAAGGCGACTTAACCGACAAGTATAGTTTAGACGGGAAAAGGCTTATACTGACAAATAGCAAGACCTATGGTGAAGACCTAAGCGAATACGGAACCGAATTGGAAGAATTCTCGAAAGTTACTGCAAATGACTCATCAGGCACTGGGCAGGGGCCAGCCTGGTTTGAAGTCCGCACTAAATCAGGATTGATTTGCGAATACGGACATACAGACGATTCGAAGGTCTTACGCGATGGCACCTGTGTTTTAACCTGGAAGGTCAATAAGATTACCGATCGGTATGGCAATTCTATCACTTTCACTTACTTTGAATCGGACGATGAACGGCCAATTTTACAGATTCAGTATGCCGGTACTACAAGTACATTCGCAGAGATTAATTTTCGTTACAAACAACGGAGCGATATAAGCACCTATGTGTATGGAGGCAAGGAGTTTACACGCGACCTCTTGCTCGACAACATCGAGGTTAAAAACAACGCGCAAACGTATAAGAAGTATGTTATGGAATATATGCTCGATAATTATGCCCAGTTGCAGAAAATTACCGAATACAGCAGCCAAAACCAACCGTTGAATCCGTTAGTATTTACCTATACCGATCAAATCGATCAATTTTCTCAGGCAACCCATTATTCAAGCCCAGTAAGAGAAAGATTTTTTCATGGAGATTTTAATGGGGATGGACGGACTGATTTTGTAACAATTCCGGCATGGAAAATTTTTTCAACAAGTGATAAGTGGAAGTTATATCTGGCAGATAGTAATGGAAATATGGTGTATACAGCTGAAGGAAGTTTAGATTCCAATTTTAAAAATTTCATTGCTTCAGATATGAATGGTGATGGGCTTACGGATTTAATTAGGATAAATTATAGTTCGCTGGCATTTTATCAATCTAATGGGCCAAGCTTTACAGTTAATCCATCATTTGGGAGTATTAGCGAGACTGATAGGATCGAAATTATAAATTATAATGGGGATGGAAAACATGAAATATTAGTAATTAATTCCAATTCCTCATATTATGGTGTTCATTCATATACTGGAGGATCCTATGTTATTAGTGGCCAAATTATTTCTTTTGGCACCGCTCCATATGGTTACAGGGACACTGGAGAGTCAACAAAAATTATAGATTTCAATGGAGATGGATGTTCTGATATTTTGGCGTTATTTAGTACTGGATATAAATTATTTGAGTTCAAGGGTGCTAATAATTCATTAATTGAAACCAGTAATGGTAGTAATCCTAAAAACATCCACTTATTAGCCCTTGGAGATTATGATGGGGATGGAACTACCGATATGATTCTTACAAGTCCTCATTCCTCAGGCAACTGGTGGTTTGTTAATTTTGTTAATAATACATTTCAACTGCGGCAAATTTATGGTTTTTCAACCTTTAACACTTTTAAAGAAAACAACCAATTTTACAGTGCGGATGTTAATGGTGACGGTAAAATGGACATTATTATATTGGGCAATGGAACCGATACTAATAACAGTAAAACCCGGATTAATGTTGCCATAAATAAAGGCAACGGACTTGAATATAACATAACCGAATATACTTCACAATTAGAATTTTTAATGGGCCAGTATTTTGGAGATACCCCACCGAACCCACCGATATCATGGGAAGAGTATTATTCAACTTTCTTTTTTTATTTTGCTGACTATAATGGGGATGGACGCGATGAAGTTTTCTATAGACACCCTTTTACTAAGGATTCCAGACGTTTTTCCTTTGCCATCGGTACCCCCAGCAACCTGTTAAGCAATGTAATCGACGGGTTTGGGGCAAAAACACAGATCACTTATAAGCCCATGTCTGACATCAATGTTTATGCCCGTGGTTCGGGTGCGCAGTACCCGCTTTGCGATTTCTCGTCGGGCATGCAATTGGTACGGCAGGTTGATTCAGAGGATGCTATGGGCGGGTTGTTTACTACCACCTACAAATACACGGGTGCCAAGATTCACCTCAAAGGAAAAGGGTTCCTGGGCTTTACCAAAACAACCCAGACCAATGTGGATACAGACATATCTACTGAAAACAATTATGCGTTTGATAGTCCTTACTATTACCCAAAATTATCGACCAGTTATACTAAGCAAGGGAGTACCCCGGTTTCTACTTCAGTAAATACCTGGGTTGAATCAACCTTCAATGAAAGTGGCCGGATATTCCCATACATTGCTTCGAGTACAGAAACGAACAACCTGAAAAATTTAAGTGTAACAACAACTTTAGATTTTCCATTATTGGCTAACTCGAACAAGTATGGGAATTTAAACTCTATAAGTAAAAGATATGGTACTAACCATACTCAAACAACCAGTTTTGCCTATAACAACGAAAAAGTTGCCGACTGGTTAATTGGTCGGCCTACCACAATTACTGAAAATTCAGTGCAAGAAGGAGTCTCTCAGACTTATGTAACAACTCGCAGCTATTCGCAAACCAGCAATTCCCCTGATATTGACCAAAATAATTTGGGCGATGCCAGTTGGTGGCAATTGAACCGCGATTACGATGCGTTCGGTAATTTGGCGGCTGAACACAAGGCAGCAACTGGTCTGGCCGAAACACATACAACCTATTTGTATGATAACAACGGAATAAACCTGCTAAAAGTAACCGACCAGCTTAGCCGCGAAACCAATAATACATGGTATTCAACAACTGGGTTAATTAATACCCAGACCGATCCGTTTGGCAATGTGGTTACCTACAATTACAATTCAGCCGACCAGTTAAGCAGTATGGTGCCATCAACAGGTATTTCGAACACAATTGCCCGTAGCTATAATATTTCGGGGGGGCCGACAAATGCCCGGTATTATGTAGACAAAACTGGCAACGACGGTTCGCAAACCAAGGTATGGTATGATAAGCTGGGGCGCGAACTGCGTACTGAAACCCGTAAATTTGGCGGCGCGTTGGTCAAGATTGATAAAAAATACAACACCAAAGGCGAGCTCAGCCAGTATTCAGAACCGTCAACCGGTACGCCATCGTCGTGGAATGTAATTGGGCACGATACTTATGGAAGGGTAAATTCGCTTGACCCAATTTTCGGGCCTACGACAACCTATTCAGAACCCTATGGTAATCCAACTGCCACAAGGTCTGTTAACTTGCGCAATTACAAAACAACCATCAGCGCAGCGGGTTTGGTAACTTCGACAGAAGATCCGGGCGGTACAATTACCAACAGTTATTGGCCCAACGGGCTGCTGAAATCGACTCTTGCACCGGGTAGTGTAACTACCAGCATGACCTACGATAAAAACGGGAACAGGCTTACGATTTCCGACCCCAGCGCCGGAAACATTACCAATACATGGTATGGAACCGGCCAGCCTAAGACTACGGCAAATAATGATGGGCAAACCACTACCTACACCTACCAGGCTGATGGTCTGCTCGATTATTATACGGCATCGCCAGCCGGCGAAGGCCAGACCAATTACACCTATAACGATAAGAAACTGGTAAGCGGCATTACCTCGCCGGGAGGGGTTTCGCGTAGTTATACCTACGATACCAAGGGAAGGGTCAGCACGATTACCGAAGCCATTGGTGGCGTAAGCAATCTGGTGACCTTCGAATACGACTCCAAAGGACGACTATTTAAGAAATATTTTAACGGCATTTCGGAGTATGAACAGTACGATTATGACACAAATAGTGGTTATCTTTACCGTATCCAATTTACAGCGGCCGGAACCACATCCACCGTTTGGCAATTGACAAGTATGGACGAATACAAGCGCATAACACAGGCAAATATTGGAACTACAGGCAGTACATGGGTTTATGACACCAACAACCTGCTTTGGGCAAACTATTCAACCGACGTGCAGGGATATTCCTATACTTTTGATCCAAACACCGGAAACCTGAGTACCAGGATTAATACGCGACAAAGTAAACGTGAAGATTTTGAATATGATGCAGATAAATTAGATCGATTGACCTTTGTTACAGGTCATTCTAACTTATCTGTCGGTTATACCACCAATAAAAACGGGAATATCCAAACCAAGAGTGACGCGGGCACTTATGTGTACGATGCCACCCAGCCATATGCAGTTGACCAAATTACCAATGGGTCGAACATTTCGAGTGACCAACAAACCATTGATTATTACTCCTTCGAGAAAGTAAAGAAAATAACCGAAGGAACAGGAGTGGCCCAAAAAACAGCCGATTTCGACTACAATGCCGATTACCAGCGCATACGTATGGTGTTGAAAACCAACGGTACAGCAACCAAAACCCGTTATTATTTTGGCGGCAGTTGCGAGCGCGAAGTGATTGGAAGCACAACTACCCAATACATTTGGATTGGAGGCGATGCCTACACCGCAGTAGCCGTAGCCAAAAAGGTTGGAACAGGAAGTTGGACGGTTTACAACATCTTCCGTGATCATTTGGGTACCATTACCCACCTGAAAAACGGCAGCAACCCCGTAGACGAGTATAGCTTTGATGCCTGGGGAAGGCGCCGCGACAAAGATGACTGGACCTACACCCTGACCAGCGAACCCGCCCTGTTTGCCGATCGTGGATTCACCGCCCATGAGTATCTGGAAGATTTTAAGCTTTACAACATGAATGGAAGGTTGTATGACCCGATTGTAGGGAAGTTTTTATCACCCGATCCGTATGTGCAAGACCCTGGTTTTACGCAGAACCATGCTCCTCCGGATATGCAATAAAAGCTGGCAACGGCTAGTGCCAATTTGCAATTGGCACTTCTTAGCGAGGGATTTATAATCTCAATATTACGAGGCAACAAAACCCGGCCAAATGGTCGGGTTTTGTTTGTTATAGCACTAACTGTTTGAGCTTTCCTTTTGTAATAAAAGCATCGATCAGGGTTTTAACCACATCTTTATCGCGTTCCGGCATTTTTTCAATGGCCTTAAGTTGGTTCATGCGTTGGTAAAAGCGATTGGAACGCAAACAAATAAGCGGCAAACCCGACCAATGTGTCGGGTTTTGTTGCTTATTTTGGGATGAGTTTGATAAGATCGAGAATCTCGTTTTCGGTAAGGTTTTCCAGTTCCGATTTGTCGTAAATGGAGAGCAGGTAAGCAGTGCCGCCCTTAAAAATAACATGGACAATCACCCGTGCGCCACCCGATTTGCCTTTGCCCTTGCTGGCAATGGCCATGCGTACCTTTTGGCAGTCGTGCCCAATGGGCGTTCCTTTGGTTGGGTCTTCCTTTAGCTCGGTGAAAAGGGTTTGCAGTTCCTTTTTAAGGGAAGGGAATTTTTTGGCCAGCCGCTTGGCCTGCCGGTCAAAAACCGATATGGTCTTAACGTTAAAGCTCATTGAGCAGGTCTTCGGCGTTACGTGCCTGGATTTTACCTTCCTTCACCTGCTTCATCTCTTCAACGGCTTCGGCCAGTTCAGCCAGAAACAGTTTTTTGTTGCGCAGGCGTTCAAGCTCGTCAAGGTCTTTTTTTATCTGTTCCCAATCTTTCATGGGCAACTGTACGGCATTCTTATGGCCTTTTCGGTCGGTAATATATTGTAGTTCTATCATCTTGTTTTAAATTTGTTGTGTAAGCTTGGTCTTCAGATCCTTGATGGTCATACAGATCATACTAAATTTCTTGATTCCGCAAATATAAACTACCGAAACGAATAAATCAACTCCCTACAGACAAACGCTGGTGCTGATTTGTAATCAGCATTTTAGCAAGTGGATTTGTAGTCTCAAATTGGTTCAGGACAGGCTATTTTAGCGAATACCGCTATTTTATTCTTCAGGAATGGTTTTTATCCGTGTTTTGCTTTTACTTTTGATTCGATTTTTGCAATCTGGTTAAATCCTAAACTTTTTGCCCACTTAAAGGTTTATATTCAGTAAAACTAAAAACAAATTTATGGCAGACAGATTATCAGATCCAATAGGCCGCCTGATGGGGCTACGTTACAAATCACATCCCTGGCATGGTATTTTTATCGGTAAAGATGCTCCTGAAAACGTGGTTGCATTTATTGAGGTTGTGCCGACCGATACCGTAAAATACGAAATCGACAAGGAAAGCGGCTTTTTAAAACTCGACCGGCCTCAGAAATACTCCAATGTTGTTCCGGCGCTTTATGGTTTTATTCCCCAAACCTTTTGCGGCGATCAGGTAGGTAAATTCTGCATGGATAAAAACGGAAAGACAGGGATCAAGGGCGATGGTGACCCGATTGATATATGTGTGCTGACAGAAAAAACAATTGCGCACGGCGATATTTTAGTTGATGCGCGGCCGATTGGCGGTTTTCGTATGATTGACGGAAACGAAGCGGATGATAAAATTATTGCTGTTTTAAGCAACGATGTGGTTTACAGCGAATACAAGGATTTGTCAGATCTTCCGGATATCGTGGTAGAAAGGTTAAAGCACTATTTCCTGACCTATAAAGATATGCCCGGAAAGATTAGCAACACTGAAATAACCCATATTTACGGAGTTGAAGAAGCGCTGGAGGTTATTAAATGTTCAATAGTCGATTACCACCAACGGTTTGATAATATTGGAAAATTATTGTAGCGCCTACTTCAACCCCTCCAAAAGAGGGGCTTCTATTTTCTCTTTAAATTCAAATTCGAATACTTAAACCCGTTATTCTCGTCGTACAGGTCTTCGCGTGCCAGTTCTTCCCATTGCGAATAATCAACTTCAGGAAACCAAACATCGGCATCAAAATCGCGGTGAACAACCGTCAGGTATAGTTTTCCTGCCAGAGGGAAAAACTCCCGGTAAATCATGCCGCCTCCGATAATAAATGCTTCGGACTCATTTTTTACGGCTTCCACAGCTTCATCAATAGAAAAGACCATTTCGCAACGCTCAAATTTATCTTCGGGATTGTCGGTAATTACAATGTTCCTGCGGTTCGGAAGTGCACCTTTTGGCAAAGAAAGCAAAGTATTTCTGCCCATAATCACCGGATGCCCCGTGGTAATTTCTTTAAACCGTTTCAGGTCGTTGGGCAGGTGAAAGAGCAAATCGTTATTTTTCCCAATGGCAAAATTTTGGGCGATTGCTACAATTATGGAGATGTTTTCGTGTATCATATCTGTATCAATAATCTATACCGCTACTTTTCCCGCGATGTGCGGATGCGACTGGTAGCCTGTGAGGTCAAAATCTTCAAACTTAAAATCGAAAATACTTTTTACTTCCGGATTAATTTTCATCTGCGGAAGTGGAAATGGATCGCGCGATAATTGCAATTTGACCTGTTCCATGTGGTTCAGGTAAATGTGCGCGTCGCCGAGGGTGTGCACAAAATCGCCGGGCTGCAACCCGCAAACCTGTGCCATCATCATTGTCAGCAAAGCATATGATGCAATATTGAAAGGCACTCCGAGGAAAATATCGGCACTTCGCTGGTAAAGTTGACACGAGAGTTTTCCATCTGCAACATAAAATTGAATCAGTAGATGGCAGGGCGGAAGTTTCATTTTGTCGATTTCACCCACATTCCATGCGCTCACAATATGGCGGCGCGAATCGGGATTGTTTTTGATGCTGTTGACAACCTGCGTGATCTGGTCAATATGTCTCCCGTCGGGTGTTGGCCATGAGCGCCACTGGTAGCCGTAAACCGGTCCAAGTTCTCCATTTTCGTCGGCCCATTCGTTCCAGATCCGTACGCCGTTTTCCTGAAGGTATTTTATGTTGGTATCGCCTGTCAAAAACCAAAGCAATTCGTGAATGATTGATTTCAGGTGCATTTTTTTTGTAGTCAGAACCGGGAATCCCTGAGAAAGGTCGTACCTCGACTGGTGTCCGAATACGCTGATGGTTCCGGTTCCTGTCCGGTCGCTTTTTTCAACTCCGGTATTAATTACATGATTCAGTAAATCAAGATATTGCTTCATTAAATTTTAGTATGTTTATATTTAAATGCAAATGGAAAAATCAATCCAAGTACCAGTGCATACCCGGCAAAAACCAGCCAAATGGTCGGCCAGTCGCTCATTCCGTCTTTGGTAAATAAATCAACAACCAATCCGCTTCCATAACCGCCAAGTGTTGCCCCAACGCCGTTTGTTACCATCATAAAGAGTCCCTGTGCACTTGCCCGATAGGATGAAGGAACCTCTTGTTCAACAAATAACGACCCCGATATATTGAAAAAATCGAATGCCATTCCATAAACAATCATGGATAAAACAAGCAGGTACAAGCCACTGCCAGGATCGCCAACGCTAAACAATCCGAAACGCAGCACCCACGCAAAAATGCTCATTATCATCACCTTTTTAATTCCAAATTTCCGAAGAAAGAAAGGGATGGTAAGTATAAAAAGCGTTTCCGACATTTGAGAAATTGACAACAGAACGATTGGGTGTTTTACGCCAAATGTATCGGGATGGGTGAGGTTAAAACTTTCGAGGAACGAACCGCCAAATGCATTGGTGATTTGCAGTGCAGCGCCTAAAAACATCGCAAACAGGAAAAATACAGCCATTCTGCTTTGTTTGAAAAGCACGAGGGCATCGAGTCCGAGCCTTGAAGCAAGGGTTTTCTTTTCAGTTGATCTTACCGGTTTGCAGGCAGGTAAAGTAATTGCGTAAAGTCCAAGAGCAATGGATGAAAATCCGCTAAAAACCAATTGCATGTGACTCGATTTCCAACCGAACAGATCAACAATCCACATGGCTGCAATAAATCCGATGGTTCCCCAAACCCTGATTGGTGGAAAATCCTTGACCACATTAAATCCTTTTTGCTCAAGTATAACGTATGAAACGGTACTGTTCAGCGCAATCGTTGGCATATAGAACATCGAATTCAAAAGCATCACATAAAAAAATACATTGGGATCAGTTATCGTTGATGCCCAAAAAAGCAGCGTTGCCCCAACTATATGGCAAATTCCGAGTAGTTTTTCAGCGTTGATCCATTTGTCGGCAATGATACCCATGATTGCAGGCATGAATAACGAAGCGATGCCAAGGGTTGAAAATACTGCACCGATTTCAGAACCGCTAAAACCCAGTGTTCCTCCCAAATAGCCGCCAATAGATATCAACCACGCCCCCCATATAAAAAACTGGAGGAAGTTCATTACGATTAAACGATTTTTAATTCCCATCATGTAGTTCTTGTTTATTCTTTTCTGCGGCGGTTAATTTCATCCCTGATGGCCGAAGCCCTTTCGTAATCTTCATCATTAATTGCACTGGTAAGCATTTCTGAAAGTTCGGCTGAAGTATATTTTCCGTATTCGTGTTTTTTTCCTCTTGGCTGCTCTTCACTTGTGGGTCGGTTCCATTCTTCCTGGTTTGGCTCGTTCTCAAATTCAATGACTATTCCGGCTCGTTCAAGAATTTCTTCGGTGGTATAAATCGGACTTCCAAAACGAAGGGCGAGTGCAACTGCATCCGAAGTTCTTGAGTCAATGATTAGTTGACTGCCATCTTTAATACAAACGAGTTCAGAATAAAAAATCCCCTCCTCAAGTTTATAAATGATGACTTCCGAAATGTTAATGTCGAAAGCGGAGGCCATTTGTTTAAAAAGATCGTGGGTAAGTGGCCGGGGTGGTTTCAATCCTTCAAGCTGAATGGCGATCGACTGTGCTTCAATTGGTCCTATAATAATAGGTATTCTGCGGTCTCCATTTTCCTCGGCCAGCACCAAAGCATAAGCGCCTGATTGAGATTGACTGACTGACAGACCCAATATGTTGAGTTTTACTTTATGCATTTATTTTTATAATAGAATCGCTAAGGGTAACAAATATAAGAATTGTTTTGCATTTCGATTAATTTTTTTGTCTTTTGAATTCTTGCTCCTGAATTGGAACGATTGGCGGTAACTGAATTTGAAAATCGGGATTATTCTGAAATATTTCTGAAAAAATAATGTAAACCTTTGGTGATCACCTAAAATTATCTACTTTTGCAATCCGAAAGTTTTCGCGCAGGCTCAATAAGCGGTAATTCAATTGATTCCCGCCTGCCGGATGAAATATTAAAGATAATCGAAATGTACGCAATTGTAGAGATTGCCGGTCAGCAAATGAAAGTTGAAAAAGGCCGGAAAATTTATGTTCATCGTTTGGAAAATGCTGAAGGCGAAACGGTTGTTTTCGACAAAGTTCTTTTAGTTGACAACGATGGTGACGTGAAAGTTGGAACTCCTGTAGTAGAAGGCGCTTCAGTAACTGTAAGCGTTCTGGAACATGTAAAGGGAGATAAGGTATTGGTATTCAAAAAGAAAAGAAGAAAAGGATACCAGAAAATGAATGGTCATCGTCAATACCTGACCAAAGTTCAAATTGAAGAAGTAATAGGATAACATTAAAAAAAATTTACCATGGCTCATAAGAAAGGTGCGGGTAGTTCAAGAAACGGTCGCGAATCAGAAAGCAAAAGACTAGGCGTAAAAATATACGGTGGTCAGGCTGCAACAGCTGGTAACATTATTGTTCGCCAGAGAGGTACTTCACACCACCCGGGTTTAAACGTTGGTATGGGTAGAGACCATACATTGTTTGCTTTGGTGACAGGAACAGTTGTTTTCAAGAAAAGAAGCGACAACAGATCGTGGGTTACTGTTGAACCTGTAGTTGCTGCTGCAGAAGTAAACTAACACGATTAAAAATATTCGTTGAATAATCTCCTGCTTTTCCGAAGGCAGGAGATTTTTTTTGTTTTAAATTTGCTGACCAATAATAAATATACCGAAAATGCTCAATCTAAAGTTCATACAGGAAAACCCCGAATTGGTAATTGCCAAACTGAAGAAGAAAAATTTTGACGCTTCAGCTATTGTACTTCAAATTACCACCTTGTCAGGAAAGAAAAATGAGATACAGGCCACTGCTGATAATTTCAAGGCCGAAATGAATAAAATATCCAAGGAAGTTGGTTTGTTAATGCGCGAAGGCAAAACAGAAGAAGCCAATGCAGCAAAAAAACGAACCAGCGAACTGAAAGATTCAATCAAACAACTCGACGAGGATTTTGCCCAAATTGACAAAGAAGTTTTCAATTTGCAGGTTTTGCTTCCAAATCTGCCTTCCGATCTTGTTCCTGAAGGCCGCACTCCGGAAGATAATATGGTTGTGCGAAGTTTTGGCGAAATTCCTGTATTACCCGAAAACAGCATTCCTCACTGGGAATTGGCGAAAAAGTACGACATCATCGACTTTGAGTTGGGTGTTAAAATAACCGGTGCAGGGTTTCCGGTTTACAAAGGGAAAGGAGCCCGTATCCAACGTGCCCTGATCAGCTTTTTCCTTGACGAAGCACGCGATTCCGGTTATCTTGAAATTCAGCCGCCATTGATGGTGAATGAAGATTCAGGTTTTGGAACCGGACAGTTGCCTGACAAGGAAGGCCAAATGTACCATGCCACTGAAGATAATTTGTATCTGATCCCTACAGCCGAGGTTCCGGTGACCAACCTTTACCGCGATGTTATTGTGGATGTCAAGGAATTGCCCATTAAAAATACTGCGTACAGTGCCTGTTTCCGCCGCGAAGCCGGTTCATACGGAAAAGATGTTCGCGGTCTGAACCGCCTGCATCAGTTCGACAAAGTGGAGATTGTACAGATTGCCCATCCTGACAATTCCTATGCGCTACTCGATGAAATGGTGGCACATGTTGCCGGTCTGGTCGAAAAGCTTGAATTACCATACCGTATCCTGCGATTGTGCGGAGGCGATATGAGCTTCACCTCAGCATTGACCTACGATTTTGAAGTGTTCTCTGCCGCTCAGGAAAAGTGGCTGGAAGTAAGTTCTGTTTCCAATTTCGAAAGCTTTCAGGCCAACCGCTTAAAATTACGTTTCCGCGATGAAGCCACGAAAAAAACTGTCCTTGCACATACTCTTAACGGAAGTGCGCTTGCATTGCCAAGAATTCTGGC
>JAUYEQ010000033.1 GCA_030691295.1 Bacteroidota bacterium | reverse complement strand
CATGTTTGGTTGCTGCCTGAATGGCCGCCGAACGCTGTTTTTTCTCCTGATCGGTATTTTTTGGCAAACCAAAAGCATCCATAATCGCGTTGAAAGCGGCAGTGTCTTCATCCACCAATTTCAGCAAACGGTCGTGATACTGTTTGCCTTTTTCGGCCCAGTCGGAGAATTCTTCCCATCGATCGTCCCAACCGCGTTTATGAGCCGACAAATTGGCTACCATCGAACCCAAAGCTGCACCCAAAGCACCCACATAAGCAGCGACTGAACCTCCACCGGGAGCAGGCGATTCGGATAAAGTTTCGTTTGAAAATCCGGATAAAGTCAGGTCAATCAATTTATTCTGCTGATCGTCGATCAAATATTCAATGATTCGCTTCTTCGGATCGAATGGCGACAGTTCGTCCAGTCCAAGCGATTTGACTGCTATTTTGATGATTTCTTCATCCGGAATACCAACCGATCGCTGCTGTTTCCGGAGAAAATATTTGCCGGCATCGAGCATTGCCTGTAACGGAATAACGCCAATTAATTCCGAGCCGGTCACCCGGATTCCACGTTCATGGGCGCGTTCAACCACCTCATCAAAAGCCTGGTGCATCGAGGTTACCGAAATGTCGGTGAGGTTCATGGAGATTTGCGCCACACCATATTCTTTGATAAACCATCCAATGGCACGTACTTTTTTCAACGTTCCCGGAATACGAAGCGGCTCACCGTTTTCGTCATTCACAATTTTTCCGGTCACCTGATCGCCTTCGCGAACCACCCGACCTGCTTCACGCACATCGAATGCGATTGAATTGGCGCGACGAACAGAAGTTGTGTTCAGGTTGACATTGTAGGCTATCAGGAAATTACGCGCTCCAATTGCCGTTGCACCCGATCGTTCATTCAGCACAACCGGTCCAAAATCGGGTTTCCATTCGGGTTTCTGAAGTTTTTCTTTCAGGCCTTCGTACTCACCTGCACGGCAATTGGCCAAACTTTGGCGATCATTACTGAACGCTGCAAACTCGTAACAATAAACTGAAATTCCGAGCTCCTCTCCCACTCTTTTGGCCAGTCTGCGTGCATAAACCACGGTTTCTTCCATCGAAATATTGGCAATGGGCACCAACGGACAAACATCCATTGCCCCGAAACGCGGATGTTCGCCTTTGTGCTTGCCCATGTCGATGAGCTGGGCAGCCATTTTCGCTCCCCGAAATGCGGCTTCAACAACCTGTTCCGGTTCACCCACAAAAGTTACGACAGTTCGGTTGGTATCCTTTCCAGGATCAACATTCAGTAATTTGATTCCGTCAACCGACTGAATTGCATCGGTAATCTGACGGATTATTTTCTCATCTCTTCCTTCCGAAAAATTCGGAACACATTCGATTAGTTGTTGCATATTTTTATTGTATTTCACCGTTTAAAATCACCGTTTCAATCAGGTTTGAGCTGAACAAATACGGAATTATGGCATAGCTGGAAATCTCTTTGGTGATGAACAGGTTGGCTACTTTTCCTTTGGCAACGCTGCCGTAACTTTCACTGATTCCCATTGCATACGCCGAATTGATGGTAGTTGCATGAATGGCCTCCTCGGGTGACATGCCATATTTCAGGCAGCCAAGCGATTGTATGAAATTCATGTTTCCTGAAGGTGATGAACCCGGATTAAAATCGGAGGCCAGCGCCACCGGCAAGCCGGCATCAATCATTCTGCGAACAGGCGCCAGTTTCAGGTTCAGGAAAAAGGCCGCGCCCGGCAAAACGGTTGGCATTGTTTCGCTGTCAATTAAAGCAGCAATTTCTTCATCTTCAACATATTCAAGGTGATCGGCTGATATTGCATTGTATTTTACGCCCACCTGCACACCTCCCGAGTTAGCAAGTTCATTGGCATGAACTTTACCCCGCAAGCCATGTTTCATCCCGGCCATGAGAATTCGCTCAGTTTCCTCAACAGTAAAAAAGCCACGGTCGCAAAAAACATCCACATAATCGGCCAACTCTTCCGAAGCAATCATCGGAATTGTTTCGTTGATAAGCAAATTCACATAATCGGCCCGTTTACTGCGGTATTCCAAAGGAAAAGCATGGGCCAGAAAGGTGGACTTTATCATGAGCGGAGAATTTTGTTTCATCCGGCGAATCACCCTTAGCATTTTAAGTTCCGATTCGGTGGTCAATCCGTAGCCACTTTTAATCTCAACGGCGCCGGTTCCCAGCCACATAATTTCATCGAGCCGCTCCATCGCCTGAACGTACAAATCGTCCTCCGACATTTCCTGTAAGCGCCTGGCTGAATTCAGGATTCCACCACCGTTGGTCGCAATTTCCTCATAAGTCAGGCCTTTTATACGATCGACAAACTCCTGCTCTCGGGTGGCAGCAAAAACCAGATGCGTATGCGAATCGCAATAACCCGGAAAAACCATTTTGCCTGAACAATCAATTTCCATGATCATATCATCCAACTCATAGTCCGATTGATGAAAATTTTCCATCGATCCAAAATCTCTAATCAACTCATCCTGAATGATCAGAAAAGCGTTTTTTATTGTCTGAACTTCGGCCATTGATTTTCCGGCAACCCACAGCCGGCTCTTGGGATCAACCTGAACAAGTTCTTTGATATTCTGAAGGATTAGTCTCATAGTTTATGCCTTTTACTGACGATTTTTTTGTGGCCACAATTAAAGAAAGCACTTCCACTTATTCTATGCAATTGATCATGGATAGCTGCATACTGTGGAATTAATTGAAATACCTGGCTAAGATAATCAAACGATTATTTTTTCAGATGATTGGAAATTCAAAAATGACCTCCACTTTTTTGATTATTAAATGATTGACCGAAAAAATTCTTTGGTTTATATGAACTTTATTGACCACTCAATGTTTGCGTAATTTAAGATGCTAATATATTTAAATAAAGACTGAATATTATAGCTTTAGCATAAAAACCAAAAATTAAAATCGCGCAGATCTTACCAAAGGACATGGTTGATAGGGTAAATTAGAGATTGAAAAACGGATAGGTTCTGAGTTGGGTACTATTAGAAACAGTTAACTGATAGAGATGCGTAAAACAGTCAGACGAACCTTTAAGCATTTTAATGCAGTATTGATATTAATTACAGCATTAACGGCCACGCCCTCATTTGCACAAATAAAACCCGGTAATTTAACTCAATTTACCGAACAGGATGGTCTGCCCGGAATCCAGGTGAATGGTCTGCTTCAGGACAAATTCGGATATATGTGGGTCGGAACCATCAACGGACTTGCCCGTTACGATGGTTATGAATTCAAAAGATTCTACAATAATCCCAACGACTCAACTTCAATTAAGGGTCTGATTGTTTGGTCGATTTATGAAGACAGGGACGGCCGGATCTGGACAGGAACTTCTCCGGAAAATCTAAATGTTTATAATCCGGTCACCAAATCATTCCGGAATTATCCTTTTAAACACCTGGTTGACCATCTCTCCAATTTTGAAATTGGTATTGTTTCGATGTGTGAAGATCTACAAGACCGCATCTATTTCGGAGTAGGCTCACAATATAATACCATTAAACCCGGACTCCTGTATTATGATAAAATCGAAGATCATGTCAAAAAATTTATTGCGACCGACAGTCTGGAAATTCAAAATGTGCACAGAGTTTTAGCTGATAAATCGGGCAATGTCTGGATTTTGAGTTCCAACGGATTTTTTAAGATCGATGCAAACCGCAAACTTAGCAGAATCCGTTCAATTGAAAGGGAAATAGTAAAGACCAACGATTATGTCTCCGATTTGAAAATTGACAAAGATGGATTTTTATGGGCTTCTACCTGGCAATCACGACTGTATAAATTTAATCCTGAAAATGAGAATTTCATCAGTTATTCATCCCTCATGTCAGGTTCAGGAAATAACGATGAACTTCATTATACTGCCATTGCAGTTGATAAATATGACAATATCTGGATTGGTACAAACA
>JAUYEQ010000032.1 GCA_030691295.1 Bacteroidota bacterium | reverse complement strand
GGTCAGTTCTTTGAGTGCCATTGGTCCGCGGGCGTGTAATTTTTGGGTGGAGATGCCGATTTCAGCACCCAGTCCAAACTGTGCACCATCTGTAAAAGCGGTTGAAACATTGCAGTAAACAGCTGCAGCATCCACCGATTTCTGAAATATTTCAAGTGCTGCCTTGTCTTCAGCAACAATTGCTTCTGAGTGTTTTGAACTGTATTGTGCAATGTGATCGAGCGCCTCGTCAAAATCAGCGACTGTTTTTACCGACATTTTGTACGATAAAAATTCGGTTCCAAACGATTCTTCATTGGCAGGTTGGAGCAGCGAAGCCGGATATATTCCTTCCAACGCCTGAAATGCTTTTTCATCAGCATAAATTACGACCTGACTTTGCGGAAGAAGTTCGGTAAGAACCGGCAGGTCGGCGAGTCTGCTTTCGTGAATAATCAGACAATCGAGTGCATTGCAAACACTTGGCCGACGGGTTTTTGCATTGTTTACAATCGCCTTTCCTTTAGCGTTGTCGCCCGATTCGTCGAAATAGGTATGGCAAATTCCTGCTCCGGTTTCAATTACAGGAATACTTGAATTTTCGCGGACAAAATTGATGAGACTTTGCGAACCGCGGGGAATAATCAGATCGACCAATCCATGTGCATGAAGCAGTTCGGCAGTTGCTTCGCGCCCAACCGGCAGCAGCGAAAGTATGTTTTCATCCAGTTCGTGTTTCCGGAGTACTTCCTGGATCACTTTTACAATGGCCATATTCGAATCGTTGGCATCGCTTCCGCCTTTCAAAACACAGGCATTTCCCGATTTCAGGCAAAGTGAAAATACATCGAGCGTAACATTTGGCCGGGCTTCGTAAATGATTCCGATGACCCCAAACGGAACGGTAATTTTTTTAATATGAAGTCCGTTCGGACGGTCGGTTTCGCTCAATATTCGTCCCAAAGGCGAAGGAAGTAAGGCAACATTCAAAATATCGGCCGCAATTCCTTTAATCCGGTCCGCAGTCAGCATCAAACGGTCGTATTTCGGATCTGCCGGATCCATCCGGCTCAGGTCTTTGGCGTTTTCCTGAAGTATAAACGCTGTATTCGCTACTGCAGCTTCTGCCACATCAGATAAAACCTGATTGATTTTTTCAACTAAAACAAGGTTCAGTTTTCTGCTGGCCTTTAAAACCAGTGTAAGTTGCTCTTTTACTGTCATAACTTTAAAAATATAAAGCCCCCTTCCAGGGGGTGGAAGGGGGAATATAACTCAGGAATTCGTTGCCATTAGAAGGCGGAAATTAAAGGGGTCTATGAAAAGGGTATCAATACACAAATCCCGAGTTACTTGGTTAATATTATTCCATGATGTATAAATAATCGTAATGTACGACTGCTTTTTTGTTTTTGTTTCCTTTGTATTTTTCAGCTTTTTCCGCATTATATTCCGACTTTCCGATTCCGATCAAATGCCCGGTTTCATCTTTTATTTTTACCAAGTCGCCTTTTTCAAAAGCACCACCCACCGACACCACTCCAACCGGCAACAAACTGGTTGCCTGACTTGACAGCAGTGCGTTTCTTGCACCTTCGTTCACCACCAGCTCACCTTTTGCAAAACTTTCGGAATAGGAAATCCATTTTTTTACATTCGACGATTTCTTCTGATCCGATAAAAACGTGGTATGAACGATTTCTTCCTCAGTATTCATGATCCGGAGAAGCGTGTTTTCATTCATCCCATTGGCAATGTGAACGTTGATACCACCTTTTGCCACTTTTTTTGCAATGTGGTATTTGGTCAGCATGCCTCCCCGTCCAAAACTCGATTTGCTGGTCGAAATTGCCTCATTCAGCGGTTTGCTTTTGGACGTAATTTCGCGAATCACTTTTGATTCGGGCAAATCGGGCGAACCATCGTAAATTCCGTCAATGTTGCTCAGAATAATCAGCGCTTCGGAGTTCTCCATCGAAGCAATCAATCCTGAAAGTTCATCATTATCGGTAAACATCAGCTCCGTAACTGAAATAGTATCGTTCTCATTCACTATTGGCATCACCTTGTTTTCAATCAACGTAGAAATACAGTTTTTCATGTTCAGGTAATGCACCCGATCGCTGAAATTCTCTTTGGTAGTGAGCACCTGCGCACACGACATTCCATATTTTCTGAACGCTTCGGCATACTTGTTAATCAGAATAACCTGACCAACAGCAGACCACAATTGACGTGCAGAAACAGTATCCAGCCTTTTTCCGTTACCGATTTCACCTCTTCCAGCCGCAACTGCACCCGACGAAACCAATACAATTTCCACCCCTTTATGATGCAGAAAAGCGATCTGGTCAACCAAATGCGAAATATTGGCGTCATTCAACGTGCCATCAGACTTGGTTAGAACATTACTGCCAACTTTGACAGTTATTTTTTTATAGCGTAAATGTGTTTTCAAAATCAGCATTTATTGAAAGAGGCAATCAGTCCTTGTATCAGGGAAGAACTGAAACCTTTGTGCTCCATTTCATTCAATCCGGTAATGGTAATTCCGCGCGGTGTGGTTACCTTGTCAATTTCCTGCTCCGGATGTCTTCCCGATTCAAGAATCAACTGTGCTGCACCTTTTACCGTTTGCGCAGTAATAAATTGAGCCATTTCAGCGCTGAAACCCATTTCGATTCCACCCTGCATGGCAGCTCTCATGTAGCGCAATGCGAATGCAATTCCGCACGATCCAAGTACCGTTGCCGCTGCCATCAAATCTTCAGTAATAATAAGCGCTTTTCCCAATTGATCGAAAATATGAACAACCAGATTGCGTACTTCCTCCGATTTTACATTGGTCGAAATCAGCGTCATCGATTCCTGAATGGCAATTGCAGTATTGGGCATAATTCTGAAAATCTGTACTCCTGAACCGCTCAAGGCTTCTTCAAGTTTTGGAAGTCCCAAACCTGCAACCGCAGAAATCAGAATTTGATTTAAATTCAGAACTGGCTTGATCTCTGCAAGGATTTCATTTGCCTGATAAGGTTTTATTGCCAGAATAATAATATCGGCATTTCTGACGGCTTCTAGATTATTATCCGTCGTTGTTGCTCCTTGTTCCTGAAATTTTTTCAGAATACTGGTATAACGGTCGGAAACCGTTAGGTCTGATGGTTGTATTTGCTTTGATTTAATTAAGCCAAAGGCAACAGCACCTCCGAGATTTCCTCCACCTATAATGGTAATTTTCTGGTCAATCATATTATAAATATTTACTATTGAGTAATTTACCATTTACAATTTAAACGATAGGGAACATTTTCTCATTCCACTTTTTTATTTCTGAATCGTTTCGGCCAATGCTCTAATAAATACATCGGCTTGTTCTTTGGTCAAAGTTAATGGAGAAAGTAACCTGATGGTATTTGCGCCGCTTACGCCGGTAAAAATATGATGTTTTTTTAATAAAACATGACGAATGTCATTAATTTGTTGATCAAATTCGAGTCCTATCATTAAACCGAGTCCTCGTACTTCTTTTATTCCTGAAAAATCCTTCAGTTTTCCAATCAGATAGCTACCCACTTCTTCAGCATTTTCGACCAGTTTTTCATTCTCCATAATTTCAAGAACAGCCAAACTTGCAGCACAGGCCAGATAATTTCCGCCGAAAGTAGTTCCCAGCATTCCGTGCCAGGGTTTTATTTCAGGAGCAATCAACACTGCACCAACGGGAAAACCATTGCCCATTCCTTTGGCTACGGTGATAATATCAGGTCTTACATCAGTATATTGATGTGCGAAGAATTTTCCGCTGCGGCCGTACCCCGACTGAATTTCATCGAGAATCAGCAATGCTCCGTATTGCTTGCAAAGTTTTTCAGCCTGAACCAAAAAACCTTCCGCAGGAACATGAATACCGCCAATTCCCTGGATTCCTTCTATGATAACACCAGCTATTTCATTGGTTTTTAGCTGCTCTTTAAGTAATTCCAAATCATCAAACGGAAGAATAATTGCATTGGAAGTTTGATTGACCGGAGCTATTATTTTTGGATTGTCGGTTACTGCAACTGCCGCTGAAGTTCTCCCATGAAAACCCTTTTTGAAGGCTATTATTTTTTTACGTCCAGTAACGAAAGAAGCCAGTTTCAATGCATTTTCGTTTGCTTCAGCTCCTGAATTCACAAGAAAAAGCTGGTAATCCGGATAGCAGGAAACTTGCCCCAATTTATCGGCCAGTTCTTGTTGCTGCGGAACCTGCACCGAGTTGGAATAAAACCCGATCTCGTTCAGTTGGCTGGTCAGTCTTTTGATGTAGTGCGGATGCGAATGACCAACCGAAATAACTGCATGACCACCATATAAATCAAGGTATTTGGTTCCGTTTTCGTCCCACATGTAACAACCTTCTCCTTTAACCGGAGTGATGTCGAGTAACGGATATACGTCGAATAAATTCATTGATAAAGAGTTTAAAGTTCCAAACTGTTTTGCCAGCTGCTGGCAGCTAGCCGCTAGTGGCTGGCTTTTAAAACGCCACCGCTTTCAAATTCAATCCTGCTGTTTCTTCCAGTCCGAAAATCAGGTTCATGTTCTGAACTGCCTGCCCTGATGCGCCTTTCAGCAAATTGTCGGACACCGATAAAATCATCAGTTTATTCCCGTGTTTTTCAAGATAGACGATTGCTTTGTTCGTATTCACCACCTGTTTCAAATCAGGATTGGTCAGGCTCACAAACACAAATGGATGCAAAGCATAATAATCCTGATACAATTTTATGGCATCTTCAATCGAGCTGTCGAATTTGGTATAAACCGAAGCAAAAATGCCACGGGTATGATTTCCCCGAACCGGAATAAAGTTGATATCATGGTTTAAATCAGGCTGCAACTGCTTCAGACTTTCGCCTATTTCGCCCAGATGCTGATGTTCGAATGCTTTGTAAACCGATAAATTACTGTTTCTCCAGCTGAAATGCGACGTTGTACTGGGTGCCTGCCCTGCGCCGGTTGAACCGGTAATCGCATTTACATGCAGTTCGTCTTTTATCAAGCCTGCCGCTGCCAGAGGCAAAATTGCCAACTGAATTCCGGTTGCAAAACAACCCGGATTGGCAATGCGGTTTGATTTCCGGATGATTTCCCTGTTCAATTCAGGCAAGCCGTAAACAAAGGTATTTCCCTCCTTTTTCAACCTGAAGTCGTGGCTCAGATCAATGATTTTCAAATTTTCAGGAAGTATATTTTTCTGAAGAAATTCTTTTGATTTGCCATGACCCATGCAGAAGAAAACCACATCAACGCTTGAAAAGTCAGCTTCAGCCACAAACTGAATATCGGTATCACCCAATAAATCGGTATGAACATCAGAAACCAGGTTTCCGGCATTGCTCGTGCTTTGCACAAAAGCGATATTTGCCTGTGGGTGGTTCAGTAAAATACGGATCAGTTCGCCGGCTGTGTATCCCGCGCCGCCTATAATTCCAACTTTTATCATCGTTATTTCAATCTGTTATTAATCTTGTAATATTCTGTATTACAATGTCCGTTCGCTAAAGCGAAACGGCAAAGGATATTGCACTGAATGGGAGATCCTGTTAATCGACGCGATATTCTTTGCCGTCACATTCATGTGACGGATCATGAGAATACATCAGCTGTTTGGGGCTTTAGCCCCTTTGCATCCTAAAATGTCTTGTTTACCGAATTATGTATTTTCAGCGAAGTGGAAAGTACTTTGGTAAAGCCCTTTACATCGTCGGCTGTCCATGCCGAGTTTTTCTCGCCGTATTCGCCGAATTCTGAACGCATCAAATCATGGTCAGACTCAACTCCTACCAATACAAAATTGTATGGTTTCAGTTTTACAATCACTTTTCCGGTAACTGTTTGTTGCGAATGTTCGAGGAATTTCTCAATGTCGCGCATAACCGGTTCAAAGTAAAGGGCTTCGTGGAGAAACATTCCGTACCAGTTGCCCAACTGCTCTTTCCAGTATTGCTGCCATTTGGTAAGCGTGTGTTTTTCGAGCATCTGGTGTGCTTTGATGGCGATGATCGGAGCAGCCGCCTCAAAACCCACACGTCCTTTGATGCCGATGATGGTGTCGCCAATGTGCATGTCGCGGCCAATGGCAAAAGGAGCGGCCAATGCATCCAAAGCACGGATCGCATTTACCGGATTTTCAAAAATTTCGCCATTCACACCTTTTAGTTCGCCTCCGATGAAATCTATTGTAATTTCTTTTTCTTCGGTTTCAGTAAGTTGCGAAGGATAAGCTTCTTCCGGAAGTGTTTTGTTCGATTTTAAAGTTTCTTTACCACCGATGCTGGTTCCCCAAAGTCCTTTGTTGATGGAGTAGTCCATCTTTTTCCAGTCTGCTTCAACGCCATGCGCTTTCAGGTAATCAATTTCTTCCTGACGGCTCAGTTCCAAATCGCGGGTAGGAGTGAGGATACCGATTTCAGGAGCCAAAATCTGGAAAGTGAGGTCGAAGCGAACCTGATCGTTTCCGGCACCGGTACTTCCGTGCGCTACATATTTGGCGCCAATTTGTTTGGCATATTCTATAATTGCAATGGCCTGAAAAACACGCTCCGAACTTACCGAAATCGGGTAAGTATTGTTCCGGAGAATATTGCCGAAAACCATGTATTTGATACTTTTTTCGTAATAAGAGTTGGTTACGTCGATGGCAACATGTTTGATTGCTCCGAGTTGGTAAGCTTTTTTCTCCACAGCTTCCAGGTCAGATTGGTTAAAACCACCGGTGTTGGCAATAGCTGTGTAAACGTCCAGATTTTTTTCTACCGACAGGTATTTTGCGCAATACGAAGTGTCCAAACCTCCGCTAAATGCTAAAACTACTTTATCCTTCATATTTTCTGTATTTTCTTTTTGAATAAAAATGTCAAAATTGTAGATTCGTTGGGCAATGCCCCGTCTTTATTTCTTTTCAGTTTTTTGATGATGTCCAGCAAAGTACCTTTAATCGCCCAGCCATTTTTCCTTTTTTCATCTTTTTTGCCTTTTTCCCAGACAGGATCAAACACCATCGCGGTGCAAAGGCATTTGCTTTTATTTGTACGTTGCAGAATGTCATAATTCACACAGCTTTGACAGCCTTTCCAGAAGTCTTCATCAGTCGTTAATTCTGAAAAAGTAACCGGGCGATAACCCAGTTCATGGTTAATTTTCATTACTGCCAATCCGGTGGTTAAACCAAATATTTTGGCATCCGGATATTTGGTTCTGGAAAGCATAAATGCTTTTCGCTTAATCGCGGTGGCAAGACCAATTCCACGGAAATCTTTGGCCACGATCAATCCGGAATTGGCAACAAAGCTTTTTTCGCCCCAGGTTTCAACATAGCAAAAACCGGCAAAGGTCTTACCATTTTCGAGGGCAATAATGGCTTTGCCTTCTTTCATTTTGGTGGCAATGTAATCGTAAGTTCTTCTCGCAATACCAGTTCCGCGCTCTTTTGAAGCGCTTTCGATGGCATCGTTCACCTGATCAACAAACGATAAATGCTCGTCTGATGCAACCAATACCTGAATATTTTTTAACTCTTTCATTTTCGTTTTTGAATAATTTTTCATTTTTCAGGAATTTCAAAATCTTCTCACAAATCTTCCTTTTCCTGTATTTCATTTTATATGTTTATTCCTGTTCCGTCCGAATCATCGAATCCTCCTTTTATGGCCGATTTTCGCGGACGATATTGCTGGTTTATTTTTGTAATCTACAAATATTTCGCTCCTACGGAGCTTTTCTTATCTTCATGTCCGTTGCCTAAAGGCGGAACGGCAAAGGATATTTTTGACAACTGACAACAAATTTTGACAACACGACAACCATTGATATACTGTCAACTGCGACTGAACACTGAACACTACCCCAATTTATCCTCCAGCTTGGGCATAATCAGTATCAGGCTATTGATCAGGTCGCTGTGCATAACGCCTTCGCGCATGATGATTAGAATGGTGTCGTCACCGGCTATTGTTCCAATGATTTCATACGGTTCTGAATTATCGATTACTGCTGCAAGACTACTTGCATAACCGGGCATTGTTCGCATAACAGCAAGATTTCCGGAGAACTGCAAATCGCGAAAACCATCGGTCAGAAAATTAATCCGTGAATTTTCGCGTTGGTTTTCAGTATTCAATCCTTCAGGAATTACATATACATATCCCAGCGCCTGATCGGAAACTTTTGCAACTTTCAGAATTTTCAAATCGCGCGACAAGGTAGCCTGCGTCAACTCGAAGCCCTGATCTTTCATGATGTGCAAAAGCTCATCCTGACTGCTGATCCGGCCATTTAGAATTGCCTGTTTAATTGCAAGCTGTCTTTTGGTGCGATTCTTCATTTTGTATATTTATACAATTTCGATGCAAAAATATGCATTAAATAAATAAAACAGACTTTTTTCAGAAAAAAATTATATTTTTGTG
>JAUYEQ010000029.1 GCA_030691295.1 Bacteroidota bacterium | reverse complement strand
AAAACGGGATGATGTTAGGAAAGATTTGAGAAGTTTTGTCAAGGGAAGCCATACCATATTTTACCGCATCCTGAAAAATCGCATTTATATCGTACGTGTTCTGCATGGCAGCAGGGATGTGATAAAGTTCATCTGACTTTAACTATTTTTAAGACTGGGATTGCAAGCTTCAGTTTTTTTTAATCAAGGGAAATCATTGTATTTCAATAATTTCCCTTGATTGATGGTAGTCCCACCGGGAATTAATCCCATTGGTTTATATTAAATCTTAAAAATTATTAACGGTTGAATATCAGCATTTAAAGTACTTTTTTAATGTCTTGTTTGATGCCGTTTAATGCTCTTTGGTGCAAAATTATCTCTTTTATTATCTCTTTTAATTAGCTTTGTTGGAACCAATAAATTTATGGAATGGCAAATGTTACCTTTTCAATTGACAAAACCAATACGGATAAAAACGGATACGCACCAATCAAAGCGAATGTTGCAATAGACTATAAAAAGAAAACTATAACAGTTGGAAAGGTTAAGCCCCGGTACTGGAACAAAACAAAACCAAGGATAAGCATTAAGCATCCCACCGATGACGGATACAACCCGGAAAAAGTTAATACCTATTTGGATAATTTCCAGAAAGAAGCCAAAGAGTATTTTGATGACTGCAAACGGCACAATATAGAATTAACCTTAGATATTATTTCAGACTATTTCAAAGGCCATAAACTAAATTTAAACCCTGTAAAAATTAACTTTTGGGATGCCTACGAAGATTTTTTAACAGCCGGAGAAGTTGACCTTGCACCCAATACGATAAGGAGCCGCAAATCGAAAAAAAAGAAGCTTAAAGATTTTGAAACTGACACAGGGTATAAAATGACCTTTGAAAGTATCAATCTGGTATTCTTTGACCGACTGAAAGAATATATGTTACATACAAAAGAGTATGGATACAATTATCTTGCAGCCATTACAAAGCAAATTAAAGCTTTTATGAAATGGAGCCATGAAAGGAATTTTCATACAAACACAACCTATTTAAAATTTTCAGCACCGGAGAAGGAAGGCAGTATTATACATTTGACATTTACGGAACTACAAACATTAATCAACTTTCAGTTTGAAAATGCAAAGTATAGAAAAGTAGTTGATTTCTATTCGTTTGGCTGTTTGATTGGCGCAAGATATAGCGACCTAAAGCGATTGACAAAAGACAATCTATCTGAAGGAACATTAAAATTTACAACCGAGAAAACAAACATTGATATAGTCATTCCTTTGTTCCCCGGCCTGCCAACAATTATTAACCGATACCCGGAACAACACAGACTTTTACCAAAAATAAGCAACCAGAAGGCGAATAAATATATTAAAAAGGCTTGCGAATTGGCCGGGATTAATGCACCCACCGAGTATAAGACATTTGTAAAGAATACCACCGTAAAGGAATTTAAACCAAAGCATGAATTGATTGGAACACACACCGCCCGGAAAACTTTTGTTTGTTTAGCTCATGCCAATGGAATAGATATAAAGACCATCATGGATATTACCGGAATACAAGACCAACAAACACTTAAGCGCTACCTTGATGTTTCGATTAATACCAAAATGGACAATCTGACAAAAATGTTCGTAAATCTGACCCCACCAGTTAACCCGGAATCAAACAAAAAGGATGAAGCAATTAAGGCAATCAAAGAGGCTCTTTCTAAAAATGGGTTAAACCCTGAAGATGTTGAAGATCTTTTAAAGCAATTGTAAAATTTAATTCGGATTAACGTAAAAATCATTCTTTAGGAATAAATTCTTTAGTCACATTGTCAAAAACATAAGGCAGTTTATTGTCTATCACAGATTTCTTTATATATTCTCTAATTTCATTGTCAAGTTCTTCTTGACTTTTATTATCGGTTGGATGTGGAGGACGATTTTTAATATTGTAATTCCGAATCTCATCCAATGTGCAAAACTTTTTATTTATCAATGCTTCATGCATTCCGTGGTAAAAATCTCTGATTGCTCCATGGTATTTCATGAATTCATCAGCTCCTTTCTCTACCCAGTGTTCTTCTCCATATCTTTCCCTTAATTCTTCCATTTTAAAATGTTCCTTATTGCCCCTAAGCTCAAAAATAGATTCAAAAACTATATCTTTAAGCTTGTTGACGTCTTCACTGGATTCAATATCAAACAACTCATTAAACGAAATATCCAAAGCTTTAGAAATTCCTTTCCCGATTTCGATAGAAATAGATTTAGTATCCCCGGTTTCAATTTTTGCATAAGCCGCCTGAGATATTCCAATTACTTCAGCCATTTTAGACTGACTTATGCCCTTTTGTTTTCTTAGTTGCCGTATTTTTTCTGATATATCCATATCACAAAATTATAACATTTCGAATATTTAAACAACAATATGAAAGATTATTAACAGAGATGTGTTAATAAATAAAAATTCGTTTTGTTGTTTTAATAATTCGAATAGTTGTTTTATTAATTCGTTTTATTGTATGTTTGTGTCAAAGTTTAACCATTTAAATCAAAAACAAGATGACACAATTAGTTTTTATTATCCCGAAGGATGAATTAGAGCAAACAATCAGAAAAGTAATGAATGAGCAAAACCAATCAAAACCAGTTATTGACATTTCGGAGAAGATGGATCGAAAGCAAGCAGCTAAATTTTTAGGCGTTTCATACACTACCATGTATAACTGGTTAAAAGATGGAATACTGAAGGAACACGGACACGCCCGGAAGAAATATTTTTTAAGGTCCGAACTCATTGAATCTATGCAAAACAACGGATAAAATGAGCCTAAGCAAAGAGGACATAAAAAAGATTGTTGATAGTTCTTATTTAGAGGCTAATCATAAATTTGAATATCCCCCGGTTTGTCTGGAAATTTCAGGCGAATACGGAAAACAAATTTTTGCAACGCTTGGAAACTTTTCCACAATTTTAGCACCGCCCAAAGTTGGAAAAACAACTTTAACCGGAGTAATTGCCGGGGTACTTCTAACCGGGAACCAAATATCTAAATTCATTTCTTCACTTCCTGAAAATAAAAGAGTTGTTGCATGGGCTGATACTGAACAGGGAAAACCCGAATGTATCAAGACAATACAATCAATTTGCAGTCAAACCACCGGGAACAAAACCGAACACCCTGAAAACCTAAAGTTCTTATCTTTAAGAAAATACGGCAAAGATATTAGATTAGATGTTATTGAATATATAGTTTACAATACGCCTAATATTGGGTTTCTGGTCATTGATGGAGTTCGGGATCTGGTATCCTCAATTAACAACGAAGTAGAGGCCACAATAATAGCAGACAAGCTTTTAAAATGGTCAGAAGATGCAAACATCCACATATTAACAATACTTCATCAAAACAAAGGAGATGCCAACGCCAGAGGACATTTAGGAACAGAACTAATGAACAAAGCGGAAACGGTTGCATCATTAAGCCGGGGTGACAATAACGGAACCAGAACAACCATTATAGAACCCAAATTTACCAGACACAAAGAGTTTGAACCCTTCGCATTTACTATTGATGATGATGGAAATGTTTCTGAAACTGAAATTAAACAAGGATATGAGCCGAAATCTCCAAAAGCAAATGAATTAACATTTGTAGAGATAACAGCGATACTTAAAGAAGCTTTTTCGAATGGAGAACGTTACAAGTTTTCAACCCTTCAGAATAAAATACATCAAGTTTGTCATAAAAATATGTTTGAATCATTTGGAATGAATAAATGTTCCGACCTATTTAAACGGCTAAGTTCAGAAAGATATATCATTCAGAAAGAAGGTTCAACAGACTGGATATTTAATCAATACCCAACATAGAGCTTTAACACTTTACTTTATTGCTTTAATTAAAGTAAAGCGCCAATTGGTTGATTTATAGATATTTATATAACATTCTTATTAAAGAACTTTACTTTATCCTTTTATATATGAATGCAACTTAAAGTAAAGTTATTTTTCGCTGAATATCAGAGTATTAACAACTTTAGGTGTTTTGCTAGTCAAAAAAGAAAGACATGAATTGCACAACAGCCAATAAAATGAGTATAGCCGGGTTTCTTTTGAGTAAAGGAATCAACCCGCAAACATATAATAGCAAAAGTTTTCTGTATTGCTCACCGCTTCGCAACGAGAAAACAGCCAGTTTTAAAGTTGACCGGGTTAAAAATATCTGGTACGATTTCGGAACCGGAACCGGAGGCCGTTTAATTGATCTGGTTTGCCAAATGTACCGGGTAGAAGTTCCGGGAGCTTTGTTAATCCTTTCGGGATCTGAAACACCAACGCAATCTTTTTCTTTTGACCAGCCACAGGAAAACACCAGAGAATCAAACCTAACAATCAAACACATTCAACCGCTACAAAACCGGGCGTTAATTCAATATCTTGAAAGCCGGAGCATCCCGGCCAACATTGCAGCCAAATACACCAATGAAGCATATTACACCATCACGAACCCAGACACCGGAGAAATAAAAAAATACTTTGCTGTTTGCTTCAAAAATATTGCCGGAGGGTATGAATTACGAAACAAATATTTTAAAGGCAGTACCAGCCCAAAGAGCTATTCAATCATTCCCGGACACCCTGAACATGTTAATATTTTTGAAGGATTTTTAGACCTGTTATCAGCAATGGTTTATTATCAGCAGCCGGAACCCAGAAACACAACAATAGTTTTAAACAGCCTTTCACACCTTCACCACCTTTGGGAGACCCTGCCAACATTTAACCAGGTTAATTTATACCTGGACAATGACCAGGCAGGACTAAAAGCAGCCAACGAAATACAAACCCGGTTCCCGGTGGCAGTCAATAAATCGAAAATATTATTTCCACAATATAAAGACTTTAACGAATTTCTTATTAACCCTTAAAAATAAAACTATATGCTTTACACTGACTCACTTCACACACTGTCCCTTGTTGAAAAAACAAGAGTTGAATTTACAGGAAACTATTATTTATATTTTGATAGAACTCAATCTCGAAGTCCTATTGAAATTGTGATGAACAGAAACGAATTAGAAACCTTGCAAAACCAAATTTCAAAGCTTTTGATTAAAACCAAAAAAGCAAATATTGATAATCTAAAGCGTGTCGAGTTAGAAATAAAAAAAATGGCAGCCCAACGACTGCCATAGCTTCATCCACCGTAACAAACAACTGTTTGTCAGTTCAACAAATATAAACCATTTAAAAATTAAAATCATGAAAAAACAAATCACACTTGAAGAAAATGAAACCATTGAAATCAATGGAATTGTATTAACACCTACCGTTATTAAACAACTTAGAGCTTTTCAGGAAAACGAAAATGAATTAATACAAAGAGTAAATGCAGATTTGGCCGAAACGGTTTGTTTATTAGTTACTCAATCTTTTGAATATGATGGTATTGATAAAGGAATCCGAGAAAAAAAACTATTGGACTTATCAATCAATATTTCATATTACAGGGAATGGTTTATTGACTTGCAGGCGCCGGAATAAATAACCCAGAGAAAAGCCCGGCCAAAACACCGGGTTTTTATACCTCTAAAGTTGTCCTTTCGCAATCGGTAAACCAATTGTAGCTTTAAAATAAAAAACATGAAAAAGAAGGATTTTAAGCTAGTCACTGTTTCTCTAAGGTTAGAGGAATCCGACAAACGGAAACTTGAAGCAATCTGCAAAAATGACGGATACACCAAATCAGAATTTTTGCGCAAAGAAGTATTATCTATTGTAAACAATTCTAAAAAGTAAAAGTATGGCAAAAAAAACAGGCAAAATATCAATGGTTAATGTTGGTTCACACCCAGAGCCGACCGATAACAAGCCGAGCCGATGGAAAGAACATCTGGAAAAGCTAGAATCAAAAAGCAAAAATAACAGTTCAACCAAATCATAGTTTTTGCACAAATAAAAATTATTTATTGTAAACAATCTTAAAAAGTAAAACATGAACACATTTGAAAAAAAAGTTATTGGACTACCCGACACTAAATTGCAAGCCGAAATTGTCAAGTTGTACACTGAAATTTGCCACAGGGCAAATGCTTTGTATAATACTTTCGAGTACTTTCTTGCTGGAGACAGTGAAATAAAAATATTTCTTGATTTTTTGACTGCAAATGATCCCAGAGCATTTTTGTATTGTCGTTTTATCGAGATAAATGGAATCAGTTTTCCGGGATTGAGTATCGAAAAAATTATTGAACTTGATCTTGTTGACGTAAACAAAGAAGATTTTAGCGAATTGTTGAGTCAGCGGATTGAATTGCTTTCATGGATCGAAAAGACAAAGGAGGTAAAATTCTATTTCCCATTAAACAAGTTGTTTCATCAATTTGAAGAAATAAGCGATTTTGGAATCAGCTTTGAATATCCAGAACATTTTAAAACCCCGGAATTTGACAATGCAATTTTCAATCGTGTACGAAAATTCACGACTACGGAAAAGGAAAACGAAGTTTTGGAAGTTACGGAAAGAGCTGTTTCAGCTTTGAATGACCTTGTAACTCTTGGATTTATCCGAAACGATAAACAACGCTGGACACTTGATTTAGACGATTTTATTCATGCTATTCAGTTTAATCTAAATTCTGAAAGACCATTATCAGTCAATCAGAATTTAGCAAGATTCAAAGGATTTAGGAAATTTTTTGAGGATCAGCGATTTGTTCCAACGCAATCGGGTACACCCAAAAATATTTTGAAATTCGAGGAAACAATCGCTGAAATTCAAAATGATAAAAATGAAAATTAATTATTGTTAAACAATTTAAAAGTAAAAAAATGAAAATTTTAATTTATGCAAGTCAACCCGGTTTTAGTACAAATCGGTTAATGGAAGAAATTGAGAAGGCAAACAAAAGGAATCCGGGCGAAGATATTACCGGAGAAGTTGTTTCAGCTTATGACCTTCATTCCTACGTTTCAGAAACAACAGCAGGACACGACAAAGTTTATAAACGTGGAGCCGAAAAAAGCAGAAAACTAATTGCTAAGGAAATTAACGCAATTATTCCACGTTTGGCAGGTGCAGGTTTTGATTTTGGTCTGGGTAATGTTCGCCACTTTAACCGAAATTTGAATATCTTTTCAACCAGTTCAGAATCTGGTTTAAGAATTTGCAGCAACAAATTTTTAACCTGCCAAATGCTTTCTGAACATGGTTTAAGAGTACCCCGGCACGTATTGGCACACCGCCCGACCGATTACAAAGAATTGATTGATTTAGTTGGAGGTCTGCCATGTGTAGCCAAATTACAGAAAGGCAGTCAGGGCGCAGGCGTTTTTATCCTGAATGATGTTTTGGCAGCCAGTACAGCACTGAGGGCAATGGAGCAGGCGCAGGTAGATGTAGTTTTAACCCGTTTTGTTGATACCGGAACACCTGCCAACGATTTAAGGATTTTTGTAATTGGAGCAGAAACCACCACCCCAAAAGTAATTGCCTATAAACGGTTTTCAGTTGATTCTGATTTTCGGAGCAATTACAGTATTTCGGGCAAAGGTGAAAAAGTAGTAATTACAAACGAAGAACGCACAATGGCAATAACTGCCAGTAAGCTGTTAGGCGGAGGCGTTCATGGTGTCGATATTATGAGGGACTCAAAAGACAATAATAAACCGTTTATTATTGAGGTTAATGGATGCCCCGGCCTGTCAGGTATCGAAGCAATTACAGGCGAAAATGTCGCAGGTGCTATTATCCAATATGTTTTGGATAACTATAAACGTAACGGACTAAGAAAGACAACCGACACCAACGGAGCAACAGCAACAGCCCAACCGATCAAATCTGAAAAATCAGGTGTTGATTGGAATACAATAAACAGTTTGCCTCACAATCAACAATACGATAAAAATCTTTAATCATGCATCTATCCGAAATGCAAACGCTGATAAAAGGAATGAAACCACATTTACGGTTTGTTCCCGGTGATGTGGTTTTCTATAAAACTGATCGTTTAAATAAGAATCCTTTGGTTATTCGTGATTTAATAGAACCAGCCATTGACGATTCAGGCGATTATGTTTGTGAATGGTTTGATAGTCAGAAATGCTTAAAACGTGATTTCCTCTTTGATCATGCTTTAAAATCTGAATAAAAAAAGAGCAGAAAATAGTTCTGTCTCAAAGGTATCTATTGTTAAGTAGATACCTTTTTTATGCTTTTCAAATTCATATTTCCTGCAAAATCTTCTTATTTTTCTGCAATTTCAGATAGGGCGAGTTCGGCAGCGCACAGACAAATAAACACGTTTCGTGAGTTTTTCACCCCTTTGGTTGTTGATAATCAGTTATATTAGCAAATAATAAACTGGAAAGAGATTTTTTTATTTCAGAAAAGAAAATCATGTTTATTTTTTGGCAGAAATACATTCAGAATATGAATCGAAAAATATAAAACGGCACTATTATCTCTTAAATTATCTCTTTTAAAAATCAAAACCGCTTAACTATCAGTTAGTTAAGCGGTTTAAAAGTAGTCCCACCGGGAATCGAACCCGGATCTACGGTTTAGGAAACCGCTATTCTATCCGTTGAACTATGGAACCAGTTTTTGTTTTTTGTATAAAGTCTAAAAACTTGTGTCTCTGATATCTTTTTTCAAAGGTGCTGCAAAAATATGCAAATATGCCGTTTATGCAAAAAGCACCGAACATATTTTTTAAGCGACATACATTTGTGTTGATGCTGCGAATTTTAACATTGTATAAATTCGATGGTTCAATCATTGTCATTACTGCTTAGAAACATTATAAATTAGTTATTTTGCACGGCATTTTATTGTATGTGATACTTGTTAAGCCTACTTTTGTCGGGCGAATTAAAATTGAATTTATTATTAAAATAAAAATCTGTTATTCTATGAGCAATTTACTGACTGCCTCTATTGGACGGAAACTCCTGATGAGCGTTTCAGGTTTGTTCCTGATTTTGTTCCTCTTTGTGCATTTAATCCTGAATTCGTTCCTGCTCCTTGATGGCTGCATGGGATTTGAAACAGGCCAATTATTTAATGCAGGGGTACATTTTATGGGAACAAATCCATTGATTAAAATCATTGAGCCTACCCTGGCTTTGGGATTTGTAGTACACATCGTTTATTCATTAATTCTGACCCTTCAGAATATGAAAGCACGCGGCCAGCAAGCTTATGCTTCAGGGAAAAAGACTACCGGTGTTGAATGGGCTTCTCTGAATATGTTGCCTTTGGGCATTGCAATTTTAGCATTCCTGATTGTACACATTTTTAACTTCTACCTGAAGATGAAAGGTTACATTGCCTGGGAAGGTGGCGAAGTTGAATTTCCATTTTTCGGATCAATGGCAACCGGCGAAAATGCTTATGCATTGGTAAATGAAGCATTTCAAAGCCTGCCACTTGTACTTCTGTATGTTGTTGGTTCTGTTGCGCTTGCATTTCACCTTGCACACGGATTCTGGTCGGCGTTCCATACCATCGGCTGGAATAATCCAATATGGATGCCGCGTCTGCGGGTAATCAGTAATGTTGTTGCCATAATCCTTGGTGGTGGGTTCACTGTAATTGCATTGGCGCAATACCTGTTTTTCTAATTCTTTAAATATCTGAAACATGAGTAAAATAAACGCAAGGATTCCTGAAGGGCCACTGGCTCAAAAATGGACCAATTATAAAGATCACCAGAAACTGGTGAATCCTTCCAATAAACGTAAACTGGATGTAATCATCATCGGCACAGGGTTGGCTGGAGCTTCGGCTGCTGCTGCGCTCGGCGAGATGGGCTTCAATGTTAAAAATTTCTGCATACAGGATTCACCTCGCCGGGCACATTCTATTGCTGCTCAGGGAGGTATCAATGCTGCGAAAAACTATCCAAACGACGGTGACTCTGTTTTTCGTCTGTTTTACGACACTATCAAAGGAGGGGATTACCGTTCGCGCGAAGGCAACGTTCACCGTTTGGCCGAAGTGAGCAACAGCATCATCGACCAGTGTGTAGCGCAAGGCGTTCCATTTGCACGCGAATACGGCGGCCTGCTCGATAACCGTTCGTTCGGTGGAGCCCAGGTAAGCCGTACTTTTTATGCCAAAGGACAAACCGGTCAGCAGTTATTGTTGGGAGCTTACCAGGCATTGATGCGCCAGGTAAATCTGGGCACAGTAACAATGTACACGCGAACAGAGTTGGTTGAGATCGTTCTTGTTGACGGAAAAGCCCACGGTATTATTTCCCGCGATTTGGTTACCGGAGAGTTGCAGCGACATTTCGGCCATGCAGTTGTGTTGGCAACAGGTGGCTACGGAAATGCGTTTTTCCTTTCAACAAATGCAATGGGATCAAACGGATCGGCATTGGTTAAAGCTTACCAAAAAGGTGCAATGTTTGCGAACCCCTGTATGGCACAAATTCACCCGACCTGTATTCCTGTTCACGGCGAATCGCAGAGCAAGCTGACTTTGATGTCGGAATCGTTGCGTAACGATGGCCGCATCTGGGTTCCCAAAAAGAAGGAAGATGCTGAAGCCATCCGTTCAGGAAAATTAAAAGCGACACAAATCGCAGAAGAAAACCGCGACTATTATCTGGAACGTCGTTATCCGGCGTTTGGAAATTTGGTGCCACGCGACGTGGCTTCACGTGCCGCTAAGGAACGTTGTGATGCCGGTTACGGTGTTGGAGCGACTGGCCTGGCTGTTTATCTCGATTTCAAATCCTCTATTGAACGCTTAGGCCAAAAGACCATTGAAGATCGTTACGGCAACCTTTTTCAGATGTATGAGAAAATCGTTGACGAGAATCCATACGAAACACCAATGATGATATATCCTGCAATGCATTACACCATGGGCGGGATTTGGGTAGATTATGAATTGCAGACTACTATTCCCGGCTTATTTGCTGCCGGCGAAGCCAACTTTTCCGATCACGGAGCAAACCGTTTGGGCGCTTCTGCACTGATGCAGGGATTGGCCGATGGTTATTTTGTTTTGCCATATACACTTCAGAATTATTTGGCTGATGAAATCCACACCAAACGCATGACGACCAATGAACCTGAGTTCGTAGATGCTGAAAGGGCTGTAAAAGAACGATTTGCACAGTTGATGGGAATTAAGGGAAAACGTACGGTTGACAGTTTGCACAAGGAACTTGGTTTGGTAATGTGGGATTTCGTTGGAATGGGCCGGAACAAAAAAGGACTGGAAGATGCCATTCAAAAGATCGCAGCAATCAAAAAAGAATTCTGGACCAACGTCCGTATTCCGGGCGATCAGTCGGGAATGAATGTTGAACTGGAGAAAGCAAGCCGTTTGGCCGATTTTATTGAAATTGGTGACCTGATGGCCCGTGACGCGCTGAACCGTGAAGAATCATGCGGTGGCCACTTCCGCGAAGAGTATCAGACTCCCGAAGGCGAAGCACTTCGTCAGGACGACAAGTTTGCATACGTTTCGTGCTGGGAATACAAAGGCGAGAAACAGGAACCTGAACTTCACAAGGAAGAGTTGATTTACGAAACGGTGAAAATGGTTCAGCGTAATTACAAGTAATGGCTATTTAAAAGAGATCAATCATGGAAAAACTAATAAATCTCACGCTTAAGGTTTGGCGTCAGAACGGTTCAAAAGCAAAGGGCCGGTTCGAAACCTACAAGGTTAACAATGTTTCAACTGGAAGTTCATTCCTCGAAATGTTGGACATGCTGAATGAGCAACTTGTCAACGAAGACAAGGTGCCGGTTGCATTCGACCACGATTGCCGCGAAGGCATTTGCGGAACATGTTCGCTGTACATCAATGGCCGTCCTCATGGACCGGATGATGATGTTACAACCTGTCAGTTGCACATGCGCAAATTTACTGATGGACAGACCATCACGATTGAGCCGTGGCGTTCAACAGCTTTTCCGGTAATCTATGATTTGATGGTCGATCGCAGGGCTTTCGATAAGATCATTTCAGCCGGAGGTTATGTTTCGGTTAATACAGGAGGAGTTCCTGATGCCAATGCTATTCCCATCGCGAAAGCTGATGCCGATGAAGCAATGGATTCAGCATCCTGTATTGGTTGCGGAGCATGCGTTGCAGCCTGTAAAAACGGTTCGGCCATGCTGTTTGTTTCTGCAAAAGTGAGCCAGTTGGCCATGTTGCCACAAGGCCGGATTGAAGCTTCACGTCGTGCAAAAGCGATGGTTGCCAAAATGGACGAATTAGGATTCGGTAACTGTACCAACACCGGCGCCTGCGAAGTGGAATGCCCTAAAAACATTTCACTTTCGAACATCGCCCGTCTGAACCGCGAATTTTTATACGCAAAGTTTCAGGATTAAGGTAATAATGGCGGTAAAAGCCGCCACTATCAAACAATACAAAAGCTCCGGAGATTCTTTCTTCGGAGCTTTTTTATGAGCTATCATTTAGTTAAGGCCAAAATGGAATTTGTGCCGTATATCTATTTAGTATTCATTTTATTTTATCTGATGATTAAATAGTTGGCAGTTATGTCAACATAAGAGGGTAACCCTCAAAAACCAACTATTTCCTATGCTATGTAACAGTTTATTATATAAGTGACAGCACTACTATCCGAAACTTTTAAAATTGAAAGTGCCTGATAATCTCATATTTTTGCAGTCGACAAAAACTCGCATCAATAATGAAATTACACAGGCGTAGCAAAAATAACAAAAAACCAATACTCCAAAACATCTTTAGCTCTTCACTTTGCAAAAATGGCAGCAAGGGCCGGTAAATGGGTTAATTTTTACGGACTAGAAATGCGATCGACCGACTTAATGAGAATAATGATAAGCGGCGAAAGTTCTGTAAATCCCTTAAATCCGCAGCATTAAAATTAGGATTTAAAAAATAGTCATTTTTAGGTTTGATGCCTTAGAATTCGACGTTTTTAGTTCAATAACAGCTCCATGGTTTCACTTTCTGGTTTCTGTAGCACTGCCAGCGGTGGTATTCAACAAACAAACTGATACCATTCGTTTTTCTCTCTAAAAAAATGCGACAAGACCCACTTATATTTTTAATTACTATGAATATCAGATAGTTACGCTTGACATATAAACATACCTGTCCCATCGGCATTGAAAATCATCTAGTCTTTACCCCAATAATAGGTGGTATTTTTTTGTAGAAAACAGTTTTAGAATTTGTTGTCGCCCCCGTTTTATCCATTTTGAGGGAACAACCATGAAACGAAAAATAAATTTCTTCAACCTAAAACTTGGCTTAATAAAATCCAGCTTTTTACTGATGAAATCCGTCAGAAAATGGTAAAGGTTTCGGCAAATTGCCATCATTATAAGGAATACCGTATTTTCATGCAGAAAAGAGAACGGCATTTTTTTCCAAAGGAAATCGTTGTTCATTTCATCGAACAGACGCTCGCTATCGCCCCTGTCGTTATAGAATTCAACGACTTCTAGGTCGGTCATTTCACGGTTGTTTGTCATTATTGCCCGGTAAGTAAAATCGTCACCGGTGAACAGGTCGCCTTGTTTATCGCCTTTCTTTTCCCTGGTTATCACGTAGCGGTAGGTTTTGTCCCAGCCAAATGGCGCATATTCAATGGTTAACGGTTCGTAATTTGTTCCATCTATTTGATTGCCATGATTTTACTAAATATATTTTGAGCTTCTTCTATTGGACTTATTTCAATCATCTCAAGCCTTGCAAATTGAATCAGCTCGTCCAAAGTGCTAAAACTTCTTACTGACAGAGAATTTGTCAAATTACTAACACTAGCATTAGGCAACGAAGGATACCTCGATTTGATAAAAAATTCAATTGACAACTTTCTAAGCTCAATTAAATCAGTGTTTCGTTGAAATTGTATTTTCGCATTTTGAATCCCTTTAATAGTGCTTTTTGCTCTTTCAAGTGCATGATTTTCGGAAACCGTTAGTGTTTTTCTATTACTTAAAATCCTTATAATTGTATTACACAAGTTCTCAACATTGCTTATTCCAACTATTTTCCACTCAATTGGCGACCTTCCAAAACCACCATTAAATTGCTTTCTTCCTTTCCATTTTACAACTTGTAAATCTGACCTATTAATCCCTGCATACGAAAGCAACTTGCTTTCTGGAGTATTCTGCTTAATTATGTAGATTGAATAATCCATTTTCTAATCGTTTGAAATACCGCTCCATTTAAATGCTCTTCTAAAACCCATGTTCTCAGCTTGTTCAATAGTGTCAGCATAAAATTCTCCTGTATTATCACCTATCAGTATTTTATCATATTGCTGGTCAAAAGGTAAATGGTATATTTTTTCCTTATTTGAGTGATTAATATTACATTTAATTACCGGATATCTTTTAAGTGACTCATTTACAAATTTTACACCCAATTTATTAGCTACAATATTTGCTTCATCTGAAAGAGACGTGGTTGCATAAAAAATTGGAAGCACATTATTTATTGAATTTTCATAACCATAAAGAATTGTAGATCCAAAAAGCTGCATTACATATTTTTCTCTAATCAATTTTTCTTTCGACCAACACTTGCATTGGATAATTAAAAATTTTCCATTCTTTTCACAAATAAGGTCTCTGCCAAAATCCTCAAATCCTTTTATAATTCCTTCATATTTAACTTTCCAACCATTTGTCTCATAAATATATCCGATATACCTTTCATACAATCTGCCAATTTCTAAATTTGATTTTTCTTTTTTCCAGTATCGGTCAATTGCTAATTGAAATTTTTGCTGATCGGTTAGTGTATTATATTCTTCTTTAGTTATAAATCCAAACATTAAGGCTGGGTCAATATCTTCATCATTGATATCTTCATTTTGAAAATCTACTAATTCTTCTAAGATAGCATATTTATATTCAAGTAATTGTGGGAAATATTCTTCATATGTTTTAAGTTGGAATTCAAGAAATTTCAATTTTTTCGCCATTTCAATTCTTGATTTCTTTAAAGCAGAGACGATTTCTGCTGATTTATATGCAGGATTTGGCTTAACTATTAATGAACATTCCAACTCATTATCTTTCTCCTGAATATATTCTGAATATGCATCGGAAAGCCAATTCCTGCCATTAACGAATCCCTTCTCAAATTCATTCTTCAAATTCATTGCTTCGTTTAGCAATCTTTCAAATTCATTTTTCTTGGCATTCTGAATTCTCTCAAAGTCCTGCCTTTTATTCGCTAGGGTTTGTGATTCTTGAATGGATTTTTTCTCGATTTCAAGGAGCGACTGCTTAGTTTTCGTATCTAATTGTCTTTGCTTTTTATTTAAATCATCATCCTTTTGATATGATTCATCCTTTCTCTTTTTTTGTGATAAACTTGATTTTATTAATATTAAAGACCAAATACAAAGTAAAACTATGATTAAAGTACTATTCATAAAGCATTTCCATTGTCGAAGTTAATATCAGTAAATTACAAATTGATTTTAACTCCCTTGCCAAATACCGCTAACCGGTTTTCATCAATTTCGTCAATTAATTTACAATCCTTTAATTCACTAACAAATTCAGGACTTTTCAAATCTTCAAAGGTAATATCACTAAATTGGACGCTTAGCTTAAAATCATCAACTAGCAAATGAGCTTCAGGCCATTTTATGCGGTAAATTATTTCTTCAGCTTTTGATTTTGCTGCTTGTTGAATATAGCTTTGATTGCCTTCCCAAAGATTTGGATGATTTGGAAATAATGATTTTGGATTGGCAATAAAAAAATCAATGAGGTCGGTCAATAACCTAATTTTTGATTGATTTATCTGGTTGGCAATGTTTCCAATGATATTATTCTTTACATCTTTAATTTCCACTTTTAATTTTTCAATCTGTTTTTCAAATTCAGTCTTTTTAAGTTTGTCAAGGAGGCTTTCATCTCTTGATTTCACTTTGGTTAAGTAATTATCCCGAATTTCAGCAATCTTAGCTTTATAATCGATTAATGGCTTGAAACAATTATCTTCATCTGATTTTTCAAATAAATTCAACTTTGTTTCAAGTTTATCTTTTAAAGAGGCATCCATTATTGGTAGTGCTTTGGAAGGTATTTCAACCTTTCTATATTGAAGATTAGCCCCTTCGAACTTTACTTTGACATACTGAAATTTGTTCGAATAGAATTCAACAATTCTTTTAAAATCGGGGTTTAGGGGTGGATTTTTTATTAGAACTTCAGAAACGGATTCAATTTCAATTTTTGATATTTCAGTTACCGGTGCAATTTGCGTTGTTAATAATTCATTGGATTTCTCTAACTGTTTGCTTTCCTCTATAATGGCATTAACTAAATCATCTTCAAAATTGGTATTGCCAGTTTCACTAAAAAAGAATTTTTTTAGCCTAACAATACTAACTGGGTCAATTCTGACAGCATTAATGGTTTCCTTATCAGCAGGAATTAATGAACGAGATTCGATAAATAGATAATAACCAAGATTGTCGGAAATAATAAATGAAATGCGGTTATCTTTTAAGCATTTAACATCAAACCCTCTTTTAATTAGATTTTCTACCGATTTAAAATCTCCATAGCCTTGACGAAAAGTTTGTGAATCGAAATCGATAAGGAAATGAATTTTGACTATATTTTGTGAATTGCTGTTTGAATTATCCAAATATGTGATAGCTGTCACTAATTCTTTGTGAATGGCTGGCATACAAATGTATAAGCATTCCTTTGTCGATAAGATTAATTGTTCAATTTCGGGTTGGGTCAGCGATTTAAAATATTCCATGAGGTTTTATTTTATACTTTTTAAGCCATTCGATAGTTGTCTCTATTTCTAAATGTTCCTAATTTTCATGCAGGGCAGTCCTTTTATTATGGTTGCACCGGGTAGCTTACGCCCCCTAAGAACCGTACGTGCGACTTTCACCGCATACGGCT
>JAUYEQ010000190.1 GCA_030691295.1 Bacteroidota bacterium | reverse complement strand
GGAAGTTTTGTTTCAGCAAATAAACCAATCGCTTTTTTTTCAGGTTCGAAGGCAACTACTATTCCCAATTCAGGTTATACCAATTATTCATACGATCATTTGTTTGAACAGATGCCTCCGACAAGTACCTGGGGAAAAGAGTTTTATGTTGTTCCACTGAAGCAAAAGGTTAAAGACACTTACAGGGTTTTGGCGGCAGAAGATGGTACTACTGTTACAATTGAAGGACTCAACCGAACCATCACAATCAACAAGGGTAAATTTTTTGAGTTTGAACTCACCAGTTCCCAGGCATGCCGGATAATTTCCAGTAAAAGAGTAATGCTGGCTCAATACTGCAGATCGCAAAGGGCCGATGGAAATACCGGTGTTGGCGATCCTTTTATGATTATTTTAAGTCCCGTGGTTCAGAAAGTCAGTGACGTTACCTTCGTGGCGTACAAATCAGCCAAGGTTGAAAATATCTTTTATATCAACATTATTACGCTCACTTCTGAAGTCGGCAATATCTTGCTGGATGGTTTAGGAATCAGTTCCAATTTCAACGCTTTTCCGAACAGCAAATACTCTTACGCCCAGGTAGCTACGAATGCAGGATCTCACAGGTTGCACAATCCAAATGAAGATGGTGGATTTCTGGCCTATATGTATGGCTTTGGCGATTTTGGCGATACTGAATCGTACGGATATGGTGTTGGTTATAATCTCGACATTCAGCTTGACATAGAAGGTGATATTAAGGATGACACGCTCGTAATTTGTAAAGGAGAAAGTTATGAGCTTGATGCAGGAAACTATTTTAACAGTTATGAATGGAGTACAGGTAAAACTGGTTCAACCATTACGGTTTCAGAAGAATGCTGGTACGAAGTAATTGCCAGTACAATACTGGGATGCAAAAAGTCTGACAAGGTTTATGTGAAAGTCAATGATCCTCAGATAGATTTGGGAGAAGATACTGGTTCATGTTATCCGGGAGAAATCGTTCTGGATGGTGGCTCCGGGTTTGAATCGTATTTATGGCAGGACGGAACGACTAACCGGACTTTTATCGTTATGGAAACCGGCGATTACAGTGTAACTGCAACAAATTCGCGGGGCTGCAAGGCTACCGATATCATATCTGTTACAGTTTTCGATCCTGCTTTCAGTCAGAATTACGAGGTGGCTTCAGAAGCGCATCCGGATATTTCATTCTTAAACGAAACGGAACTTGCAGTGAGTTATTTATGGGATTTTGGCGATGGGGAAACCAGCACGGATGAAAATCCGGTGCATCATTACAAGGCAATCGGCGAATACAAAGTGGTTTTGCAGGCAACATCAAAGTTTGGCTGTGTCGATACCACCAGTTCGGTAGTCAAAATTATTCCCTTCACATTGTCAACTCCAAACGCATTTAGGCCCGACAGCGACATTCCTGAAAACAAGGTTTTCCTGCCAATTACATTGGGGATAAATCCGGAGAAATATAAATTGCGGATATTTAACAGGGTTGGATCGACGGTTTTTGAAACCAGCAATCCGGAAACTGGCTGGGATGGAAAAATACGAAACGGAAATCTGGCAGAACCCGGCATATTTGTATGGATCGTTCAATATTCTGACGTACAAGGTTTTCCGCATCAGCAAAAAGGAACAGTGATGCTGGTACGGTGATTATCGCACCTCCCATTCCCCCGGAATTTCGTAAAACGGGAAAAGGCTTTTAGGGCCGGGATCTTTTAGAAGGAAGGCGATGGATATTTCAATCGAACCATGCGATCTCAGGCCGACTCCGCGAATGTTGGTGTCATAAGTAATCGCTGTTTTAAGTTGTTTTCCTATAAATCCGGCCATCAAAATTACATCAGAACTTTTTCGCGTGGTTTGCCTGTTCCAGATTCCAAGCGAAAAACCTTTGCGGTTGGCGTAAACTCCGAAGGTAATATTCCGTTCTTCACCCTGCGACTGAACAATGACATTGGGATTGAAAGTGTAATATTTCCGCCAATGACCCGGTTTATGCCATGGAAGGTTTACTTCGAAATGTGCAGTTAGCTTTCCGGACAATGGAATCGGATATGCCGAATACATCGACTGGTTGGGTTCACTTAAATGGTCGGCCGCCAAACCGAAGAAATATTTACCGTTGAAAACCAAAATACCCGCGCCAAAATCAGGAAAAATACGGTTGGTGTTTTCTGGAAGGGTTTCATTTGTTGGCAGATTCTGTCCGTAAATGGCATCCAGCCCATCAGGAAAAATTAGACGGTTAAAATTAAGTGCATTCATTTGAGCCCCGGCGGTGAGGCTTCCATACATTGTCCAATCCCTGTTTATTTGTATTTCCTTTGAATAAATTGCTTTAAAACTAATTTGGGTAAAGATTCCATCACCCTGAACATCCTGATACATCAGCAAACCGATTCCACTTTTTATTTTCGGAAGATAAGTGTCGAAAGATGCAAAGTAGGTAGTGTAAGCATTGTTCATGGCAGGCCACTGGTTGCGGTACTGAACCCCGGCACGTGGCACTTTCATAGTTCCTGCGTAGGCAGGGTTCATGTAAACCGGGTTCATGAAAAACTGCGAAAAATAGGGATCCTGAGCGCTCAAACTGCTGATCCACAATATGAGGAGGCAAAAGACGGTGATCGTTTTTTTAGGCAAGTGCTCAGGTTTGTAAGGCATATTGGTTGTCTGGTCGCAAATAAATTACTTCAAATGTAAAAATAATACCAATGAATAGGTTGATTATATTGAATTGTTGGGTGTTTTTATTCGTTATGAACGAGTTACAAAATATCTGTGTTGAAGTAATTTTTCTGCTGAAAACCTTCTAAAAAGACTATTTTTGCAAAAAATACATTTATCATGATACAACGAATTCAAACTGTTTACCTGTTTCTTTCCGCCTTGTTAATAGGCCTTTTATTTTTATTGCCATTTGCTGAAATAGCTTTAGATGGTTCTATCTATCTTTTTAATTACAAAGGGATTGTGCTCGATGGTTCATTGAAGGAGAATGGCATGGCCATTTCAATTTTAATTGGAATTATACTGACTTTGCATGGTGTAGCAATTCAGAGTTTCAAGAACCGGATCAGACAAATCCGGCTCATTGTGTTTTCTATTTTGCTGATGCTGGGTTTATTCGGAATGTTTTTCTTTTTTACCTGGTACACTTTCAGCGAAGCACAAATCAGCTATAAAATCAGCATGGTTTTCCCACTGGTCGCTATTGTTCTCGACTATCTGGCCATTCGTGCCATCGGAAAAGATGAAGCGCTGATACGTTCCATCGACCGGATCAGATAAATTTACATAGGTTTTAGGTGCCTGATTTTTAAATATTAAACCGAATACTGACATGATAAATTATACAGGTACTTATACCGATCAGTATGAGCTCACAATGGCTCAGGTATATTTTCAGAAAGGCAGGGAAAATGAGAAGGCCGTGTTCGATTACTTTTTCCGGAAGTTGCCTTTCCACAGCGGTTATGCGGTTTTTGCCGGACTTGAAGATTTGCTGGATGCGTTGGAAAACCTGCGTTTTGATGACAAAGACCTCCGTTATCTCAGCGAAATTGGTTTTCCGGCAGATTTTGTTGAATACCTGAAAGACTTTCAATTTAAAGGTGATATTTTTTCAAGTCGCGAAGGCGATCTGGTTTTCCCGAACCGCCCGGTTTTACGGGTTGAAGCCAACCTCATTGAAGCGCAGTTGATTGAAACGCTGTTGCTGAATATTCTAAATTTCCAAACACTTATTGCTACCAAGGCCAGCCGGATGAGAATGGTTGCCGGAAACCGCAAACTGATTGATTTTGGTTTGCGAAGGGCGCAGGGTTCAGGAGGATATTCTGCCAGTCGCGCTACCGTTATTGGCGGTTTTGATGCAACAAGCAATGTCCGGGCCAGCCGCGATTACGACATTCCTGCGTTGGGAACAATGGCACATTCTTTCATTCAAAGTTATGACGACGAACTGAGCGCTTTTCGTGATTTTGCTGAAAATCGTCCTGATGATTGCGTGTTACTGGTAGATACTTACAATACGCTAAAAAGCGGAATTCCCAATGCCATTATCGTGGCAAAAGAACTGGAAAAGCGTGGTTATTCACTGAAAGCAATTCGGCTTGATAGTGGCGACCTTGCCTATTTGGCGCAACAAAGCCGAAAAATGCTCGACCAGGCCGGCTTGCCAAACGTAAAAATAGCCGTCTCCAATCAGTTGGACGAATATGTAATTAAGAGCCTTTTGGAACAGGAGGCGCCAATCGACATATTTGGAGTAGGCACAAGTTTGGTTACCGGTGCGCCCGATGCCGCGTTGGATGGCGTTTATAAATTGGTTTTGCTGGATGGAAAACCGCGTATCAAGTTGTCCGAAAATTTGGGAAAAGTCACATTGCCCAATAAAAAGCAGGTTTATCGAATTTTCGACAGCAATGGCAATTGGATTGGCGCCGATGCAATTGCTCTTGAAGATGAAACAGACTTTTCCAAAATCACCCATCCTTTTGATGTTTTGAAATCACTTTCAGTAAAAAACTGTGTGAAGGAACCATTGCTGGTAAAGGTGATGGAAAACGGGAAGCGAATGGAGAAACCCCGCACTCTTGAAGAAATTGCCAGCTTTAGTAGTGGAAGACTAAAAAGCTTATCTCCTGAATTCAAACGCTTTAACAATCCGCACATTTACAAAGTGGGGATTAGTGATAAGCTAATGAAGGAGCGGGATATTTTAATAGAAACCTTAAAAAAAGATTGACATGAAGGCCTTGGTTATTGTAGATGCTCAGATTGATTTTATGCCTGGTGGGGCGTTGG
>JAUYEQ010000712.1 GCA_030691295.1 Bacteroidota bacterium | reverse complement strand
ATCAGTAACCGAATTTGATCAGAGCCACAAACTTTGTCGAACATATCGTAACGTTTCTCGGTCTCCGGACCAAAACATTTTTTATCCGGATAGAGCTCGGCCATCACCTGCATCACGTAAAACTGAATTTCTGTCAGCCGTACTTTTTTATAATCTGTCAGGTAAAACTGAACGCCGGAATAGTTTTTCCCCTGCCCTACCGCGTAAAACGGTTTCAGGTAAATAGGGCGAAACAAAACTCCCAGCAATTGCAGATCATTCAAACGTTTGGCCAGTGCTGAGGCATCAATCGAGTCTTTGGCAAACAATTGGAATGGAAGCGTGTACCCCACTCCTATCGACATAAAACTAAACTCTCCCAGGATTCCAGAAGCAGCATAATAAAAAGATGAAGTGGCGTGCGGAACATGCGGCGAAGACAGCACCCACGGCAGCCCGGTTTGATCGAAAGTCATGTTTCGCTTCCAGCCTTTCATCGGAACAACAGTCAATTTGCATTGAGTTCCCAACATTTTTTCACCGTTCAACAGTTTGGCCAGTTCGCCGCAAGTCAATCCGTACAGATACGGTATTTTAAACTGACTGACAAATGAAATAAATTTGTCTTCCGCCAGATTGCCTTCCACTTTTAGTCCGCCAACAGGATTTGGACGATCGAGCACCACCATTTCAATGTTATTTTCGGCGGCAGCTTCCATCGCAAGCCCCATCGTGCTGATGTAAGTATATGAACGACAGCCAATATCCTGAATGTCGTAAACCAACACATCCACATCTTTCAGCATTTCGGCATTGGCTTTACGGGTTTTGCCATAAAGCGAATACACCGGAATTCCGGTTTGCTTGTCGATAGTGGTTTCCACTTTATCTCCGGCATATACGTCGCCACGAACGCCATGTTCAGGGCCATAAAGTGCCACCAGCTTCACTCCGGGAGCTTCGTTCAGAATATCGACTGTTGATTTCAGTTGCGAATCAACGCCGGTTGGATTGGTAATCAATCCAATACGTTTTCCCTGAAGGATTTTAAATTTGCTTTCACGCAGCACTTCAATTCCGGTTTTGACCTTTGATGCGGCAAGGGCATTCAAAATCAGGAATGAAAAAAGGGCGATCAATAGTGTTTTTGTTTTCATGTTTTAAGGTTTTTTCATTGTTTTAATCATGTCCGTCCGCTAAAGCGAGACGGCAAAGGATATTCGCATTTCAATTCAGCATTTGTTTTGATTGAAGCTAAACCCATTCTTTGCCTATGGCTTCAGTCAAAGGATGCCGAATTAGCTCATCTGGAATTAACTTGACAACCTGATAACATTTTCAACTCTTCAATCTCCTCAATACCTTCAAACTCTCCAATCTTCTTCAATCTCATCAATCCTTCATCTGCTTATAAATCGCCGACAAAATCTCGGTCCGCACATTCAAATCGCTGATCAAACTGTTATTTCGCGTAGGACACACACGGTTCGACAGAAAAACATACATCAATCCACATTTCGGATCCATCCAGACAAAAGTTCCGGTAAAACCGGAATGGCCAAAACTCTCCGGACTTGCTTCCGGACAAGGATAGGTTTCCGAAGGTTTCAGCGAACCGAGATTCAGCGATGGCTTGTCGAAAATCAGTCCGCGACGGTTATTATTCTGCGGAAACTGAACCCGCGTAAATTCCTTCATCGTGGCTTCACTCACGTATTGCTTTCCACCGTAAGTTCCCATTTGCAAATACATCTGCATCAGTTTGCCTAAATCGTTTGCAGAACCAAACAAACCGGCATTTCCTGAAATTCCGCCCAGCACAGCAGCCGATTCGTCGTGAACCGTTCCCTGAATGAGCTGAAACCGGTAATAATCATCGAGTTCGGTGGGGGCAATACGTTCGCGCGAAAATTCCTGCAAAGGCAAATACGTGAGTTCGTTAGCGCCCAATGGATCATAAAAATTCGATTCCAGATACTGGTTAAAATCGGTTCCTGAAAGATGCTCAACAATTTGAGGCGTAATGACCAGCGGCAGATCGCTGTAAACGTATTTACCGCGGGTTTTAAGAGGTGTTTTCCAAATTTCGCGATTCACAATTTTCAGGAATTTTTTGTCGAGATACATGCCAGGAGCGACGCACAACGTGTGTTTTTTATCTGGCGCAGAAGAATACCATTTGGACAAAAGTTTTCCGTCTTTCATTGTCTGCTTCCAAAAACCAATAAACGGAACCAATCCCGATTGATGGGCATACAACTCGCGAACAGTAATATCTAACTTGTCTGACCGACGAAACAGACGGTTTTCCCAATCCTGAAAATATTTAGCAACCGGTTTATCCAGCGCAATTTTACCTTCGTCGTACAATTTCAGTACGCCGGGCAAACCGCCACTAATTTTGGTCACCGAAGCAAGGTCGTACAGATCATCCTTGCGGCTTGGTCGAAGATTCTCAAAAGTGTGGTAACCGTAAGCTTTTCTGAAAATCACTTTTCCATCCTTTGCTACCAGCACATTGCAGCCTGGGAAAGCTTTCTTATCGAGCGCATTATTTACAATCGAATCGATAGCGCCATTCAGGCTAGCCGACGAAATCCCAACTTCTTCAGGAAGCGTATATTTCAGGCGGATAGGTTTTTCAACATTGATTCCCGCACCTTTTGGATAAGTTTCGCCAATGTTTTCAGGTAGCTTACCTTTCGCACCAATGCCTCCAAAAATGAGTTGGGCTGATAAAGATTGAGTCAAACTGTCGTTATCAAATGCCACAATCAAACCGGCAGGTTTTCCTTCCTGATTAATAAACTTTTCGGCTTTATGGAAACAGGTAACAATCGAGGTTTTTTCCTGATTCAGATAATTGATCAGTTTTACGTATTCCGTAGGATTTGAACCCTGGTGAATTCCGGCAATGATCAAGTTAAAATCTTTCAGTTTTGATTTCAGAGTTTCCAACTCGGCTGAACCAAAATTCTCTGAAAGATTTAAAAAATCAACTTTCATATAATTGGCCAGCATGTGCTGAAATTCGGTCGGACGTTCCGAACCCACCGAAAGTGCTGCAATTTTAAGGGTATCCAGCCGATCCAGCGGAATCAGGCTATTCTTATTTTCAAGCAAAGTCAATGATGCTTCAATTTGCTGCCGCTTCTTCAATTCTGCTTCATGATCGGTGATTGTTCGGCACGAAACCAAGGCAACTCCCAGAACCGGCAAAACTGACCAAAGTAAAATGACTAACCCAATTCTGATAAAAAAATTAGACCTTTGCATATTCATAACTTTTGAATGTTCAATCGTCTGCACCAGTCTGCCAGGTCATTTCCGGCTTCTTCTGCTGAAGCAAACTTTTTAAGCGGAATCCGCATTTTCCCTGCCTTGGTAAAAAGCACTAATCTATGATCTTCGACAGGACTTTCAAGTTCACGATTACCCCGACTATACGTTCTCCATGTTTTCCTTGATTTCAGGATTCCTATTTTCATATCAGGCTTCACATCCATCCATTTTCCAGTTTTAATCAGACCGAATAATACATCAGAATGCCTGACTTTTTTAAGATCGAAATCAATTTCCGTGCTTGAAAAAGTAAAACCCAAAAATGCTCCCAGCAAAATATTTATTAGTGCAGACGAGGAAAACCAAACTAAAACTACACCCGATGCAAACAGGATGATTCCGGCAACAGAGCCAACCGGGCCAAAAGTTTTATCAAGTTTACAGGTGGTTATCATTCTGCATTCTGTTTAGGTCTTGCCCTATTTTCTCTGTTAATTCCTGAAAAGCATCCTGATTCAAACTGACCTGTTTAAAAATATCTACAATAACTGCTTTCGAGATTTTATCAAAGTCTTCTTTTCTTGGCGTGATAAAAACGCCTCCAAAATCAACCGATGCCGGCGAAATTAACAGTTGATCATTCCCTTCGGCAAAAAACTGGCGTGGACGATGAAGCTTCCGCGGGAAAAGATGGATTGTCCATTTTCCATCAGAAAAAGTGCACAGCGCATTCATCATCGGTTCCACTTTTTCGGGCTGCATCGCCTGAAAATGAGTGTAGTAAATTCCAATAATCCGAAGTCCTTCCTCCAAAGAAGTAGTTTCCACCGAAATCATTTTCCGAAGGTAATTGTCAAACGCCCAAACCTGGGTTTCTGCTCCTGAATAAAGTTGCCTTGAAATAGATTTCAGTTTTTCAAACTCTGTTGCAATAGGCATGAATGAACTCTCCCCGGCCTGAAAATGCAGGTGATCGGGAGCCGAAGCGCCACATTCCGGACCATTGTAAAACACTGTAAATCCTTCCATTGCCCTTGCCAATTCCAAAAAGGACTGTACATTCGGGATAAACCGCTGATCGATATGCGAGTTGCACGAAATTGTAAAATGGTTTTTGAAAATCGGGAATGGATTTACCAAAATCAGAAAATGTTCGCCATAAGCAATGGCATCCTGTTCTGCCGGTCGATTTTCACCGCACAAAAAACATTTGCGTGCAGC
>JAUYEQ010000692.1 GCA_030691295.1 Bacteroidota bacterium | reverse complement strand
GACAACGATTTTTATTTTTTGCATGACTGAAAATATTGAATGGATTAAAGCACAAAGATTGAACTTTTCACCACAGATAAAAAGGATTGCCACAGATAAAAACTTGGATCGTATTAAATCTGTGAAAATCTGAGTAATCTGTGGTAAATTTATTTTCGACGTGCTGGTTTGTGTTCTTCCTTTTTTGCTGACCCAAATAGTCCGTCGATCAGGTCTTTCCGGTTCAAACGGAGCAGTTCACTTTTTATTTCCTGCTGATTTTCGCGTTGGTACCAGAAAAAATACTTGCGTTGGGCCAGCTTTTCTTTCTGACTTTTAGGCGTGAATACCTTTTGCATGGTATATGGATGATAACCAGTGTAATAAATTACTGTTGCCAAAGTCATCGGAGTTGGTGTAAAATCCTGAATCTGTTCCAATTTAAAATCAAGACTTTTGGTTTCGACAGCGAGATTGGCCATGTCCACATTTTCGCAACCGGGATGGCTCGAAATGAAATACGGTATCAACTGCTGATTGAGACCTTCCTCTTTGTTGATCTCATCAAATACCCTTTTCAGTTTGTGAAACAGTTTGAACGATGGTTTACGCATCAGGTCAAGTACCTGGTCCGAAGTATGTTCAGGAGCCACTTTTAGCCTTCCGGAGACATGGTGTTTGATGACTTCGCGCAAATATTCCATGTTGTTTTTATTCACCTGCGGATCGCTGGTTTCCTTCAAAATCATGTCGTAACGGATGCCGCTTCCGATAAATGCCTTTTTTACATCCGGATGCTGACGGACTTTTTTGTACAAATCCAGCATCGGCTTGTGATCGACATTCAGGTTTTTACAAACATCAGGATACACACACGAAGGACGTTTGCATTTGCGGCAAATTTCCTCGTGAATGCCTTTCATTTTGTACATGTTGGCCGAAGGTCCACCCAAATCGGAGATGTATCCTTTAAAATCGGGCATCAGCACCAGTTTGTCAACCTCTTTCAGGATCGACTCTTCGGAACGGCTGGCAATAAATTTTCCCTGATGGGCCGAAATGGTGCAAAAAGTACATCCGCCAAAACATCCGCGATGAATGTTCACCGAATGCCGGATCATATTGTAGGCGGGAATTTCCTCCTTGTTTTTATAGCGTGGGTGGGGCAGACGGGTAAACGGCAAATCGTAAAAGCGGTCGATTTCCTTTTCTTCCAGCGGCGGCCAGGGCGGATTGATGATTACCTCCCTTGTGCCAACTTCCTGAGTTAGAACATTTGCCTCCACTTTGTTCGATTCTTCCTCAATGTGCATGAAGTTTTGGGCATATTTCTTTTTGTCTTCCAAACATTCTTCGTACGAATACAGCTTCATGCTGTTCCACTTTTTATTGGTGGCATATTGCTCTTCCTTCGAGACCAAAAACGCAGTTTGCGGAATGTTGGTAATTTTCTTGTAATC
>JAUYEQ010000691.1 GCA_030691295.1 Bacteroidota bacterium | reverse complement strand
AACCTTATTTTAAAAGGCAACCTCAGTAGAAAACTCATGTTCATATTCTACAACCTTATTACCTTATTTTGGGATGATTGTCTTTTGTATTCAACTTTCATAAATAAAGTAATAAGGTTTTGTCGTATTGTAGTGACCTTTCTACTGAGGTTTTTTCTTTAAAAATAAGGTTTTTTAAGACTATGAATTAATGTTGACGCTTGATGTTAATTTTCCATTGTTTAACCTGTGTATAAAGAGTAGTCCTGATACATCGGGGTTCGTTTCATATAAAAATCTCCTTTGGTTTATCAAAGCCCAAAAATTCGCAATACGATGAAGCGCAATACGAACCGGAATTGGCAAAAATTACCAGATCGCCGATGGAAAGCCGCGGCAATTGTTTGTCTTTACAGAAGATATCCCGCGAATACGTTGAGCAGCCATAAATGGTGGTATTTATCTGATTTTCTGCTTTCAGCAAAGCGCCATTCCTGATAATTACAACCGGATGATTGGCCGATTCAGGATAAATCAATGGTCGGGTAAACTGCGCCGTTGAAGCGTTTACCCCCACAAAAACCCGATTTTCCCTTTCTTTGATGTCGGTTACCTGACAAACGAAATAACCGGATTCCCCGCCTATTATTCGTCCGGGTTCCAGAATTAGTTGTATTGATTTCCCTCTTTTCAGCGAAACTTCATCCATCAGGGCGCTCACTTTTTCGCCGTAAATTTTGATGTCAAAGAATTCATCTCCATGCTCCGAAACGCCAAACCCGCCACCAAAATTCAAATATTCAAGTTCTGGGAAATCAAGCGAAAGTTCGATGAGTGCCCGGTAACATTCGATAAAATAGTCGATATCAAAAATATCTGTGCCAATATACAAATGCAATCCTTTGATAATATGTTTGTTCACGATTCCTTTTATTTCATCGACAGTCAATCCCAACCTGCTTTCTTTCCCCAGGAAAAAACCGGCACGGGTAGAATACGGTTTGACCAATTCGCCAATATTGCAGCGGATACCAACCGTTTTTTCAGGAAATAGCTTTTGCCATAATTCCAGCTGCCTGACAGAATCAAGATTGACCTGCACATTCTCCTCATAAACGCTTTTCATCACATTTTCCGACATGGCGGAAGAGGTGAAAACTATCTCTGATCCTTTAAATCCGGCTTCTTTAACACTTTCAAGATGTTTCAGCGAGTTGACAAATACATTCAGGTTCGCATCCTTCACAATCGCTAAAAATTCAGGATTGATATTGGCCATGGTGGCAAAGTGAATGGACTTGTTTCGATAAGGAATTGAACTGAAATCAGCACATTTTTTCCGAATGGCCTGAATATCGTATATATAAAAAGGATCAACATCCTTTGTTTGGTCTTTTGCAATATGCCCGGTAACTCTTTCTTCAACAATCATATGCTTGCAAATATCTGATATATAAATCATTTAATCTGTTGATTCAACGATTCAGTCACTCTTTTTATGTATGGCTGAATTGTATGAATCCATTGATTTTGCAAGATAATTATTTATGTCGTACCACCCTGCCAAACATCATAGCATTAATCTTTTATTTTTTGGTATTTTGGGGCTTTCAATTGTACAACCAAAAACTCACCTACGGTATGATCAAAAATTTCATTTTCATTTTAGCCTGCGTTGTTATGATTTCAGCTTGTCAGAAAACCGAAAAGAAACAAGGTGCTCTGGTCGGAATTTCCGAAGCCACCGTTTTTGCGGCCATCAAAGCCATTACTGAAAAGAATCCGGGCATTGATGCTGCCCTGACGGAAAAAGGAGTCAAACATGCCGCCTCTCTTTGGCGCGATGCGGATGGAACTGCGGATGAATTTATTACGTTCTGTGCCGAAAATTTCATAGCCGATCCTGCAAAAAAGGAAGCCACCTTCACCCGTTTTTCGGAGTATTTCGAATCGCTGTACGGACATTTCAACAAACTGACCCTCGATATGCAGGAAAATGTGCAACTCCAAAAGGGCGAAGTGCTGCCGATCGACCCGTTGTTTGCAGGTTACAATCCGGGCGCTCACCTTATGAACGATTTATACGGCAACAAAATAGCCTTCATCGTTGCCCTCAACTTTCCGTATTATTCAACCGAAGAAAAGAATCAACTCGCGTCAGAATGGTCGCCGCTGGAATGGGGTTTTGCACGGATGGGCGATGTATTCAACTCGCGCGTGCCCTCGGAACTGGTTCAGCAGGAATCGAAAGTTTCGGCTGAAGGCGATGCCTACATTGCCGACTACAACATTTACATGGGCAATTTGCTGAACAAAGACAACCAGAAACTTTTTCCGGCTGACATGGTTTTGCTGAGCCACTGGAACCTGCGCGACGAAATTAAGGCCAATTATGCCAACAAAGAAGTGGGCTACGAAAAACAGGGACTGATCTATCAGGTAATGCAGCGGATTGTCGATCAGTCGATTCCGAAAGTGGTTATTAACTCCGGAAATCAGGACTGGAACCCGGTTACCAACGAGGTGATTGTTGCGGGTGCAAAAACCGAAAGTCCGGCTGAAACTGACGGACGTTACCAGCAAATCCTGAATAACTTTCATGTTTTTCAGGCCGTTGATGAATTTAGTCCGACTATGCCAACCGCCATTCAGCGGGCATTTTCGGCAGGAATGCAGGTTCCGCAGCCTGAAGTGGAAAAACTGTTCACCGAATTTCTGGCTTCACCGCAAATTAAGGAAGTGGCCGAAATCATCAAAAAACGTCTGGGACGCGACCTGGCTCCCTGGGACATTTGGTACGACGGATTTAAAGCACGCAGTTCGATCAACGAAGAAATGCTGAATTCGATCACCGAAAAGAAATACCCGAACGCACAGGCACTCGAAGCTGATCTGGGAAACCTGCTCCTGAAGTTGGGATTCACAAGAGAAAAGGCTGAATTCCTTGCCTCGCGCATTGCCGTTGATCCTGCGCGTGGTTCCGGACATGCATGGGGCGCATCAATGAAAGCCGAAAAAGCACATTTGCGCACCCGTATTCCGGCCACCGGAATGAATTACAAAGGCTACAACATCGCCGTTCACGAGTTCGGTCACAATGTGGAACAAACCATTTCGCTCAACGATGTTCCGAATTACATGATCAACGGTGTTCCGAATACTGCTTTCACCGAAGCGCTGGCTTTTGTATTTCAGGAACGCGACTTATTTTTGCTGAACATGAAGGACACCAATCCGGAGAAGGAAACCCTGAAAACACTGGATATTTTCTGGTCGCTGTACGAAATTATGGGCGTTTCGGTGGTTGACATGAAAATGTGGCAATGGCTGTACGCCAACCCGAAAGCTACGGCAGCTGAGTTGCGCGACGCAGTTCTGACAATCACCAAAGACATCTGGAACACTTATTACGCACCGGTTTTCGGCATGAAAGACCAACCCATTCTGGGCATTTATTCGCACATGATCAACTCGCCGATGTACCTTCCGAATTACGCATTCGGCCACCTGATTCATTTCCAGCTGGAAGAACATTTCAAAACGCACGAGTTTGCTCCTGAAGTGCTGCGCATTTATGCACTGGGCCAGTTAACGCCGAACGAATGGATGAATAAGGCAGTCGGAAAGCCACTATCGAACGAAGCCATCCTGAGAACCACAGAGGAAGCGGTTGCGAAGATGAAATGATCACGAGTAATATTCACATAAGAGAATGAACAACTGTCAAATTCCTTAAAACCAAATTACAGACTTATGAAAAAACTACTTTATTTAATCGCATTTATCATGGGCGCCATGACCAGCATGGCACAGTCTCCTGATTTTTCGGGAAACTGGAAACTGAACAATGAAAAAAGTACCTTATTCGATCAGTTCAGCCTGGCACCAAGCCAGTTAATCCTGATTCAGACAGCCGATTCGCTGATGGTGGAAAAGCACGGAAATTTTCAGGGACAGGATTACGTGACCAAAGACAAATTTAGCCTCAATGGCAAAGAATGTATCAATGCCGGCTTTATGGACAGCAAAAAAACCTCCACAGCCGTTTGGTCGGAAGATGGGAAAACGCTAACCATTTTGAGTAAGTTCCCAACTCAGGACCAGGGCGAAGCAACAATGAAGGAAGTTTTACAGATGGTAAACGCCAACCTGAAGCTGGAACTCAATGCAGCATCGCAGATGGGCGAAATGGCCGAAACGTATGTTCTGGACAAACAGTAGATTAATCGGCGTTTGACTTCACAGAACACCTCAGACCGGATGACCTCAAGTTATCCGGTATTTTTTGCCTTTGATTTCGGGTCTCTCGTATTATGCCAGCATAAAATGTAAAGAAAAACCTCGGGTTCGGAATGTGTGAATGATGTAACTCTTTTTAATTGTTGTGTAATACTTACAGGGTTCAAAGTATCCATCTTTGCTGTGTGAAAACAAATTCACGACTGTTCCGCCAGAAGCGGAAAGATACCTAATTGGCACTATTTCAGGCGAATCATATCCTGCCACCATCAACCTGGGTTCAATTGCTTCAGTAGATGACGGAACAATCAGAAAAACGCTGGGCGATGTTAATGGAACTACCGGTAAAAGTTATACCAACATCAGAAAACTTGACAGCGGAACTGATATCACTTATGAAAACTGGTTGGTATATGTTGGTTAAATCAACATTTATCAAACATCGGCAATTACAGCCAATATCATAAGTCATGGTAATATTGGAACCAATTAGGTTTTTGTAGTTTCTATTTGAGAATTTTATTTTTACAACACCCACAAATTTCCAACCGGATATTTGTGGGTGTTTTTATGTGAATAATGTAACATTTTGCATAAATTGTGTAACATTTACATTCGTAAAAAGAACCAATTTTGTACACAAATCAAACTTCACAAAAAACTCTTTTTATGAATCATCTTTTTACAAAAACAGGCATTTCAGCATCAAAAAAAATTTTCTTAATTAGCCTGTCGGCTTGTTTTTTCGCCATTGGTTGTGTGCAGAAACAAACACCGATGAAAATCGTTACGGAAGATCCGATGGTTCAGAATTTCTATACCTCTAATGATGACAATCAATTTTGGTTTTCATCGAAAAAAAACATAAAAACTGCCAACGAATGGCTTGATGCAATTGAATCAGCGAACAATTTTGGATTGGTTTCGGATAAAGATCAAATCGAACAGATTCGTGTTGCCTTATCCGGAAAAAATAAGACAGACATTGTAATAAGGGAAGCTGCAGATCAACAACTAACAGGTTTGGTCTTAAATTTCATAAAAGAACTTCAGGAAGGCAGTGTACATTTTGATTTTGATGGCGTCAGTATTCCAAGAGATTCGGTTTATGCCGCTCAGTTGCTGGATTCAAAACGCAGCGAATCCGCTTCGGATATGATTGCCCGGCTCGAATGTAAAGATCCTGATTATGTAGTCTATAAACAATTCCTGAATGATTCACTCACTTCGAATGATACCTTGAAATACAAAACAGTACTTCTGGCGATGAATTACCGGAGGTATATTTCAATCAATGGACAATCAGAATACGTTATCGCCAATATTCCGGCAACTGAAGTTGAGTATTTCAAAAATGATAAACCTGCACTGCAAATGCGGTCAGTAGCAGGAAAGAAGAAAAACCCCACTCCTACCATTGCATCTTATATTACAGATATAGTAACCTTCCCTTTCTGGAACGTTCCTTTCTCAATTGCATCAAAAGAGCTTTTGCCAAAAGTACAAGCCGATGAGACCTACCTTGAACGGAATAATTTTGAGGTGGTTGATGCAAAAGGCAAAGTTGTTGACGATTATGATTTAAACTGGGCCAGCTATACAGAAAAAACCTTTCCGTATTTTTTCCGCGAATCAACAGGCCCAAACAATTCACTTGGCATTTTGAAGTTTAACCTGGAAAATCCTTTCAGCATTTACCTTCACGACACGAACTCAAAAGGTGGTTTTGCAAAAGATTCAAGATTTCTAAGTCACGGTTGTATCAGGCTGGAAAAACCCGTTGAACTTGCTGATTTACTTACCGATGGTAAGATTGATACTACTTTATTAAAAACCGGTGTAAAAGATACCAAATCAAAAATAGTAAAGCTGGAAAAAAAAGTACCGGTGTTCATTATTTACATGCCGGTAAAAATTGATGAAGGAAAAGTTGTGTTTCTGAACGATGTATATGGCTTAATTAAGTAGAGCCGATTTTCCGATATATTCTTTGTTCGGATTATATAGAAACAAACATGTTCCGCCTTTTATGGTTTCAATAATCGGTTTGTTCATGTCGGGAGGCAGCGAAGGACAACCATAGCTTCTACCCAAACGACCGTGTTTTTTAATGAAATTCTCGCTTGCATATTCGGCAGCATGTATAATAATCTCACGTTTTACAGCATGATCATTAAAACCCTTTTCAACGCCATTGATCAAAAGTGCGTATCCGGTATTGGGACCAATTATTGGCTTTTCGGTGACATAAAAACCAAGGCTGCTTTTAAAGGAACCCTCGACATTCGAGAAGGATTTGGCAAATTCATCACCAGTGTTCCTGCCATGAGCTACGTATGTATTGTACAATAGTTTTCTGTTTTTCAGATCGATAACATACAGTCGCTTTTTATTACTCGATTGCGAATAGTCGGCGATGGTTACAATGTTCGGATTCTGTAATTTGCCACTAATAATAAGTTTTGCCATGCCTTTAACTGCCAGGTCAAATACAACTCTTGACAAGCCTGTATCGGCTAAATTCACAAGAGAATAAATGTCATTACCGATTGCTTTTTTTGTAACTGATCCGTTTACACCGGCATTATTTACAATCGGTATTAGAAGGAATAATACGTAAATTATTATTTTT
>JAUYEQ010000684.1 GCA_030691295.1 Bacteroidota bacterium | reverse complement strand
AGCTGCAAGGCTCATAAATATTGCCTCAAACCCATTAACATAGGCAATGGCCTGATCAATACCGAATTCTCTTAAGGTGTAATCGAATACATCTTCCAAGTCCTGGTCAGCCTCCAGAGAAAGCCTGTATGTGGAACGGGCTTTGCTCATTCCGATTTATATCCTTTGGTTTTAGCTTTGACAATGTCTTCCACGTTACGCTTACTTGAAGGCCCATTCCATCCCTTAGCAATTTCAGCACGTAACTCCTCTAACACTTTACTGCGGTACAATTCATGCAAACGCAGAGCATCACGGACTAATTCACTGGCGTTCTGGTAATCTCCACTTGATATTTGCGTCGCAATGTACTTTTCTTGTTTTTCTGTAAAACTTACGTTCATGGTTTTATATTCTTTAGTCTGCAAAAATATCAAATATGTCCATATTTAGCAAATATGGACATAAAAGGACCCGAAGTTTTTGGAGCAAATTCCACATCTCCCACAAATTGATATTTCATTCTAAACTTCTTAACTGAAATTATTCTGGTTTTAGAAACCAATCGACTATATTTGACTCCTTATAAAACACTATTTAAGACTGATTACTAACATAGCAATAACTGAAATGAAGCGAATTGGATGGATACTTGTTGTTTTGATGTTCGTTGGGATGACAAATTGCAAAAAAGATACAGAGGTAGTTGACCCAGGAATTGATATAAACAAAAGTATCGTTATCAACGAGTTGCTGCCTAAAAACACAAAATATGGCTCCGATCAGAATGGCCAGTTCGATGACTGGATTGAATTGTATAATCTTTCAAGTGAGGATTTGGACATTTCAGGATTTTATCTGGCTGACAGTAAAAAAAACCTGACAAAATGGAAATTTCCAGCAGGAACCATCCTTGATAAAAACGGTTACCTGATTGTTTGGGCTGACGCAGATACCCTTCAGGCCGGACTTCACGCCAATTATAAACTATCAGCATTGGGCGAAAATGTGGTATTGCTCTCACCTGATCTGGTAGTTATTGATCAGGTAAAATACCCGGCGACAACCATTGAGCAATCGTATGCCCGTATTCCAAACGGAACAGGTGATTTTGTTTGGACAACTCCAACTTTTAAAGCAGAAAACAAATAATTCAATTCAAACGACCTGACCTTGAGATGGTTATTATTCAAGATTTTTTTTTGCTGAAGAGGTTTTGAAAATTAAGAATCAACCTGCTACAATTTTCATCGTTTTGCCCGAGTACGACTAATTAATACTCGCTATAAATCAATTAATTGTTGATATATATCTGTTCCCCGTTTTTGTAAAAAAAAGGTAACTACTCAGGTCTTTTCTTGACTACAAATCGGCTCAAGGTACGAATTGCTGATTTTTAATTCAACTTGATTTCCTTGCGATGAGTCGATAAATATAGGTTTGTTTCCATCTGTGCGATTCTCATTGAGGTTCGATCCTGAAACTTGAAAATAGTGGTTTAAATTGTTGATAACATGCAGCTTGACTGTTGATAAACAATATCTCAAAATAAGATGGGTTGCCAAATCATCAGCGATCTTTGTTGAAAACGAAATTGTTATGGTCTCGAAAGAGGAACTTCGGAAACTGAACAAAGAAAAGCTGGTTGGTCTTGTCTATGATCTTTTAATCAAGGTTGACAAATTGACCACAGAGGTAATGGCGCTTCGGGAGGAGGTTAAAACGATCAAAACAAAGAAAAACAGTGGCAACAGCTCGCTTCCGCCATCGGGTGATTTATTCCGGTTCAAAAACCAGAGCCTTCGTGAAAAAAGTGATAAAAAAACAGGTGGTCAACCCGGGCATAAAGGAGAAACGCTGCCCATGTCACCTGATCCCGACAAAATAATAAAACATCTGCCTGAGGAGGTATGCCCTCAATGCGGGAAACATCATACAGATGAACCGGTTCGTATAATTGGCAAACGACAGGTTATAGACATTCCTTTTATCAATGCAAGTGTGGTTGAGCATCAGATTTGCCAATCCAGATGTACGTGTGGTTATGTGGGCACCGGGCTTTTCCCGGCAAATGTTACAGCCCCGGTACAGTATGGGAACAATTTGATTGCCCTGACGGCCTACCTCAGTTCCCGCCAATACGTGCCATATGCACGTTTGTCAGAACTGATAAAGAACATTACAAATATTTCAATGAGCCAGGGCACCATATTTAATCTGCTTGATAAAGCGGCCACCATTGTGCTGCCCATCTATGACGGGATAAAGGAAGAGATTTCAAAAGCAACAACTGTAGGGGGTGACGAATCAGGGGTTAAGGTAAAAAAAGCAAATTTATGGGACTGGACCTGGCAATCATTATTGGCCACCTACATCGTCATCTCCAGAACCAGAGGATATGCAACAATTGAGAAAACATTTCCTGCAGGATTTCCCAATGCCACTTATGTAAGTGATTCTTTGAGTGCCCAACTCAAAACAGTTGCCGGGCAACATCAATTGTGCCTTGCACACCTGCTCCGGGAACTAAATTACTTCGAACAAATTTACCACCACCAATGGGTCATTGACATGAAGGACTTACTGAAAAGAGCAATAAAATTGAAACAATCAATGGCCCCAGAACAGTATGGCGAACCCCTGGAAGAAAGATCCGCGATCCTGAGAGAGTTTAAAATACTTATAAACCAATCCTTGCCCGATAAGGTTCCTAAAATATTCCCTTTCCAGAAAAGGTTACTCAAACGAAAGGAACAGGTGTTCAATTTTCTGTTTTCTCCTGATGTCCCGTATGACAACAATGGTTCTGAGCGCGCCATCCGAAATGTGAAAGTAAAACAAAAAGTTTCAGGGAGCTTTCGTTCTGAGCGGGGTGCTGAGATTTTTGCCATCCTGCGCTCTGTGGTCGATACAATAATCAAAAAAGGTGGGAACCCATTTGAGTCAATTCGCTTCGCCATTGCTGTTGCTGCCTGCAAAAAAGAATTCAGAATAAATAGCAGGTAGCGAAACTTCAATCAAAATCCCAGTGCTAATTAATTATCTGTAGATGCTCTGATTGGATTTGGGGTAATAATACTTGTTTTAATCGCTATGCTCCAAACTAAAAACTGTGTCCTGAGTAGTTACCCTAATTGATTGGTAGCTGATTTTAACATTCTGTAATACTATCAGTTGCCAAATCTTTCCGTGAACAAGAGTTTCTCCCGATTTTCTTTATAATGGCAACAAAATCAAATGGTTTACTGAGCTAATGTATGAAATAAATTATGAACAGCAAAACCCACTTATTCCTTTTATTGTTATTTTGCTATTGGTTAGAGTATTATAAAAACATATTGTATAACATACAAAAAAAAATAAAAACGAGGGTTACTTTTTGCCTTTTTGGGGAATATGTTAGATAGGGTCTATCCCATTTTTGGGTGAAATAATCCCGGTGAGATTTTAATTGCCATCAATTTGTTTTACTATCGGTTATTCTGTTAACCTCATTTCTTTCCCAATTTTTATCAACAATCCTATTTTCAGGCATTGGAAATGGTAACTTTACGCTCCTGAGATTTTGCTTTCAGGAGCTATAAACATTTGATATAATCCATTGATATGATTCCTTTTACACATTTACATGTTCACTCGCAATACTCAATTCTGGATGGTGCTGCCAGTGTCCGCGGCCTGATTGCCAAAGCAAAACGCGATGGAATGACCGCGCTGGCTTTGACCGACCATGGCAACATGTTTGGCGCCAAAGAGTTCTACGATGTGTGTAAAAAGGAAGGGATCAAACCTATTTTGGGTTGCGAAACATATGTGGCTGAGAATTCCCGGCATGATAAAAAAGACGCGAAAGTTGACAGATCTGGGTACCATCTTATTTTGCTGGCCAAAAACCTGGTGGGATACAGAAATCTCCTCAAACTGGTTTCGACAGCTTACACCGAAGGTTTTTATTACAAACCGCGTATCGACAAAGAGTTGCTCGAGAAATACCACGAAGGTCTGATTGTTTCCTCTGCCTGTTTGGGTGGAGAAGTTCCGCAACACATTATGGCAGGGCATGTGGAAGATGCGGATGAGACCATTCAGTGGTTCAAATCTATTTTCGGCGATGATTTTTATCTTGAGTTGCAACGACATCCTTCCCAAATGCAGGAAATGCGCCAGAACGTGTATGAAAATCAGGTGCTGGTAAACAAGGAAATGCTGGAACTGGCAAAAAAGCATCAGGTTAAACTGATCTGTACCAACGACATTCATTTTATCAATGAGGAAGATGCCGATGCGCACGATTTGCTGATTTGCCTGAATACCGGCAAGGATTTGGACGATCCGACCCGAATGCGATACACCAAGCAGGAGTGGTTTAAAACCACCGCTGAGATGAATAATTTGTTTGCCGATGTGCCTGAAGCACTGACAAACACGCAGGAAATAAACGATAAGATTGAAGCTTATGAGCTGAATTCTTCGCCCATCATGCCTATTTTTCCTATTCCCGAAGAATTCGGGAAAGAGGAAGATTACCGGGCCCGTTTCACCGAAGAAATATTGCTGGAAGAATTTACCGAAGAGTGGTACAAATCAATTGGCGGATACGATAAAGTTATAAGGGTGAAGCTTGAAGCCGATTACCTTGCACATCTAACCTGGGAAGGTGCAAAACCGCGTTACGGAGAACCATTTTCGGAAGAAGTGAGGGAGCGTATCGAATTTGAATTGGCGACCATTAAAAAAATGGGTTTCCCTGGTTACTTTCTCATCACACAGGATTTCATCAACGAAGCCCGCCGGATGGACGTTTTGGTTGGTCCGGGCCGTGGTTCAGCTGCCGGATCGGTAGTTTCGTATTGTGTTGGAATTACCAACATCGATCCGATGAAGTACGATTTGCTGTTCGAACGTTTCCTGAATCCCGACCGTATTTCGATGCCCGATGTGGATATCGACTTTGATGACGACGGCCGCCAAAAAGTACTCGAATATGTGACAAAAAAATACGGCAACGACAAGGTTGCGCACATTTGTACTTTCGGAACAATGGCCACAAAATCGGCCATCAAAGATGTTGCACGCGTACTGAAACTGCCTCTTTCGGAAGCCGACCGTTTAACGAAACTGGTTCCCGATGCTCCGAAAATGAATTTTCCCATAGCGTTTAAGGAAAGTCCGGAGCTGAAAAAGGAACTGTTTTCTAACAACGAACTGGTAAAGACAACGCTGAAATTTGCCCAGACACTTGAAGGTTCGGTGCGTCAGACAGGTGTTCATGCCTGCGGAATCCTTATCAGCCGCGATCCGCTCATCGAACATATTCCGGTGATGTTCTCAAAGGACGACGAAAACCTGCTTACCACCCAATACGATGGTAAATTTGTGGAAGACATCGGTTTGCTGAAGATGGACTTTTTGGGTTTGAAAACCCTTTCCATTATTAAGGAAACGATCGAGAATGTTAAGCTCTCACGGAAAATTACCATCGATATGGATGCCCTTCCGGAGAAAGATCCCATTACTTTGGAACTTTTTGCAAATGGCGATACCACCGGGATTTTCCAGTTCGAGTCGCCCGGAATGAAAAAGCATTTGCGTAACCTGAAACCAAACCGTTTCGAAGATTTGGTGGCTATGAACGCGCTTTACCGTCCGGGCCCGATGGAGTATATTCCTTCGTTTATCAAGCGTAAACATGGTCAGGAAAAAATTGAATACGACCACCCGCTGATGGAACCTTACCTTAAAGATACCTATGGAATTACGGTTTATCAGGAACAGGTGATGTTACAATCGAGGGCGCTGGCCGGATTTACCCGTGGCGACTCCGATTCGCTGCGTAAAGCGATGGGTAAGAAGCTGATTTACATGATGGACAAGCTGAAAGTAAAATTCAAGGAAGGCTGTCTGGCCAATCCGAAATTTATGGAAGGCTGCATAGAAGGCAACAAAGATGCAGTTAAGCTGATCGAAAAAATCTGGAAAGACTGGGAAGCATTTGCCAGTTATGCGTTCAATAAATCGCATTCGGTATGTTATGCATGGGTGGCCTATCAAACAGGTTACCTGAAAGCAAACTTTCCGGCGGAATTTATGGCTGCAAACATGAGCCGGAACCTCAGCAACATTACTGAAATTTCGAAGCTGATGGAAGAATGCAAGCGCATGAAAATGAATGTGCTGGGACCGGATGTGAGCGAAAGTTACGCCAAATTCACGGTGAACAAAGCCGGAAACATCCGTTTTGGGATGGCTGCCATAAAAGGAGTTGGAGAGGGAGCTGTTCTGGACATCATCAAAGCGCGCAAGGATGGCGAGTTCAAAGACATTTATGATTTTGTTGAAAGGGTGAACCTTCAGTCGGCAAACAAAAAGAACATTGAAGCTTTAGCCATGGCGGGTGCCTTCGATGGATTTGGCAAGCATACCCGCAGTCAGTTTTTTGCTCCTGATGAAAGTGATGTTACGTTTATTGAAAAGCTGATCAGGTACGGCAATAAAATGCAGTACGAAAGCAACAACATGCAACCTTCACTTTTTGGTGAAATCATGTCCACTCAATCAGTTCAAAGACCCGAGCCTGTTTTGGTTCCCGAATGGCCCAACCTGGTATTACTCGAAAAAGAAAAAGCGCTGATCGGGATTTATCTCACCTCCCACCCGCTCGATAAATTTAAAATTGAGATTGAAACACTTGCTTCCAAAGATGTTACTATTCAGGATCTGAACAGCAACATTGATGCATTGAAAGGACGCGAACTGACTTTTATCGGGATGGTTACCGAAGCCCGTGAAGCATTTGGCAAAACCGGG
>JAUYEQ010000680.1 GCA_030691295.1 Bacteroidota bacterium | reverse complement strand
TGCCTAAAGAAACAAAACCATGTTTGTCGGGAGGAGAAACCATAATCATGGCAACATTTACTTTCAGGTAGCCTTCGCGGATCAGTTTCTGTGTTTCGCTCAAAAATACCGGAATATAATCGGCATAACCAGCCTGTGTTTGTTTACGCATATTTCCGGCGACAAAAAACTGTTCGCCCTGAAATATTCCTTCGAATTCAGGATTGGCATAATCAACCTGACCTTCGATGTGAATGTGTTGAATTTTAATATCAAACAGTTCGCCGTTTCTTCCACGTTCAACCAAAGGTCTGATCAAAGCGTGCGGAGTAACTGCAACAGAGCTTAAATGAATTCTATCTCCTGATTTAACAACTTTTACTGCTTCCTGAGGAGATACATATTTAATTTGCTTCATAATTGTGTATTGAAAGATGGTCTAAAAATTTGTGCGCAAATATAAAGAGAAATATTTCAACCAACCCTGATGACAATTCGATTTCAAACGGTTCCATACAAATGAGCAGGTTTTGTAAACTTAGTGTTAAGAAATGTTTTTGTGCCTGAAATACAGATAAATATATAGATTTGTAGATGTATTTGAAGCCCATGGTTGTCAAATGGTCAAATTGCTAAATTGTTAAATTGACAAATGGTTATTATCACTTTACTACAGTCAAATAGCCATAAAACCATCCGGCCATAAAACCATTTTACCATTCAACCTACCTTTACCCATTTGTTAACACTGACCTGTTATTTACTTTTTCAGCAGGTTTATGCCTGAAATATTTATCTTTGCCGCATTCATTTTCCTGTTGTTTGCATTAAAATTTTACAAATTAATATTCAAAAATGATTCTATTTTTTAAAACTCCGCAAAACACTTTAATTGCAGTAAACTCAGTTAGTTCAATCAATCCTGAAGACATTGAAAAACTAATTTGGCTGTTCGGAGAAGCTAAAAAGCTTGACGACGAAGTTTTAAACGGATGGTTCGTTGGACCACGCAAAGAAATGCTGACTCCATGGAGTACCAATGCCGTCGAAATCACGCAGAACATGGGAATTCAAGGAATTGCGCGAATTGAGGAATACATTCAGGTGGCTGATCAAACGGCAGGTTTCGACCCGATGTTGAAAGCCTTGTATCATAACCTTGATCAAACAATATTTACAATCAATAAAAAACCCGATCCGATTCTTGAAATTGGTGATATTGCTTCCTACAACGATCAGGAAGGTTTGGCGCTGAGCCAGGAAGAAATAGACTACCTGAATTCTGTTTCAGAAAAACTGGGACGAAAATTAACTGATGGTGAGGTTTTCGGATTTTCACAGGTGAACTCGGAACATTGCCGCCACAAAATTTTCAACGGAACGTTTATAATCGATGGGGTAGAGCAGGAAATGTCATTGTTTCAGCTTATCAAAAAAACTTCCCAGCAAAATCCAAACTTGATAATATCGGCTTACAAAGACAATTGCTCTTTTGTGCAGGGGCCTGTTGTTGAACAATTTGCACCTAAGACACAAGATAAACCTGATTTTTTTGAGGTTACGGATGTGGAAATGGTGCTTTCATTGAAAGCCGAAACACACAATTTTCCGACTACTGTTGAGCCTTTCAACGGTGCAGCAACCGGAACTGGTGGTGAAATTCGCGACCGTATTGCCGGTGGAAAAGGCAGTTTGCCGGTTGCCGGAACTGCTGTGTATATGACAAGTTACCCGAGATATGAAACTGCAAATCCAAGCCCCCCCACCCCCCGAAGGGGGGATTTAGGGACAGATATTGCGAACGATATCGAAAATGGAGCAGCCTCAGAAGTCCCCCCTTCGGGGGGATTTAGGGGGGCTTTTCCAGAACGTGAATGGCTGTACCAGACTCCGGAAGAAATCCTGATCAAAGCTTCGAACGGGGCAAGCGACTTCGGAAACAAATTTGGGCAACCGATTATTACCGGTTCGGTGGTGACTTTCGAGCATTTTGAAAACGGCCGGAAATTTGGCTATGATAAAGTAATCATGCAGGCTGGTGGCATTGGCTTCGCGGCAAAAAAAGACAGTCTGAAGGACGAACCTACCAAAGGCGACAAAGTGGTGCTTTTGGGTGGCGACAATTACCGCATTGGAATGGGCGGCGGCGCTGTTTCGTCGGTAGCGACCGGTGAATTCGAAAACCACATCGAGCTGAATGCTGTTCAGCGCGCTAATCCTGAAATGCAGAAGCGTGTTTACAATGCCATCCGCGCTTTGGCTGAATCATCAGAAAATCCGATTATAACAGTGCATGATCATGGCGCTGGTGGTCATTTAAATTGTTTGTCGGAATTGGTTGAAGCTACCGGCGGAAAAATCGACACTTCGAAATTACCCGTTGGCGACCCAACGCTTTCGCAAAAGGAAATTATAGGCAACGAGTCGCAGGAACGCATGGGGCTGGTAATGCACGAAAAAGATGTGCCGCTGTTGCAGCGCATTGCCGACCGCGAACGCGCTCCAATGTATGTGATTGGCGAAGCTACCGGCGACATGCAATTTACTTTTGAAAACTCGAAAACTGGTGAAAAACCAATTGATTGGCAGCTTTCGTATATGTTTGGAAAACCGCCAAAAACGGTTTTGACCGACACCACCCGCAATGAAAAATTTGCTGATCTGGAATACGATCAGTCTAAAATAGAAGATTACCTCGAAGATGTTTTGCAGCTCGAAGCCGTTGCCTGTAAAGACTGGTTGACCAACAAAGTTGACCGCTCGGTAACTGGCCGTATTGCCAAACAACAATGCGCAGGGCAATTGCAGCTTCCGCTGAATAATGTGGGCGTAATTACCCTTGATTATCAAGGCGAAAAAGGATTGGCAACTACCATTGGACATGCACCAGTTGCAGCCATGGTTGACGCCGAAGCTGGTTCGGTTTTGTCAATTGCGGAATCGTTGACGAACCTGGTTTTTGCTCCGCTTTCCGATCAGTTGAAAGGCGTGTCTTTGAGCGCCAACTGGATGTGGCCTGCCAAAAATGAAGGCGAGAATGCCCGTATTTACAAAGCTGTAAAGGCTGCCAGCGATTTCGCCTGCGAATTGGGAATCAATATCCCAACCGGAAAAGATTCGATGTCGATGACCCAGAAATACAAAGACGGTGTGGTATATTCACCCGGAACTGTTATCATCTCGGCTTCCGCAGAAGTTTCGGATGTAAAAAAAGTAGTGGAGCCTGTGCTGATTAATGATCCAAATTCGTCTATCTACTTTGTCGACTTCTCGAAGATAAACCGTTGTCTGGGTGGAAGCGCTTTCTCGCAGATCATCAACAAACTGGGCAACGAAGCGCCTTCGGTAGCCGATTCAAAATACTTTGCCGCTGCGTTCAATGCGATTCAGGATTGCATTGAAGACAAAAATATATTGGCCGGACACGATATTTCTTCCGGAGGTTTAATTACGACACTTCTTGAAATGTGCTTTGCCGATAACTATTCAGGAATGGCGCTTGATTTAAGCGGAATCGGCGAAACGGACAGCGTAAAAGTGCTGTTCAGCGAAAATCCGGGAGTGGTTGTTCAGGTGGCCGATGCCGCTGCTTTTGAAGCTAAACTGAATGCTGCCGGAGTTGGTTTTACGCTGATTGGAAAACCTTCAGGAAGCCGCGCATTTACGGTGAAAAACGGAACTGATGCGTTTAATTTCGACCTGAATTCATTGCGCGATTTGTGGTTCACTTCGTCTTATTTACTCGATCGGAAACAATCCGGAGAGAAAAAAGCGTTGGAGCGTTTCGGAAGCTACAAGAAAAACGAATTGAACTATGATTTCAAAGGTTTCACAGGTAAAGCTGCCGATTTGGGTATCGACCTGAAACGCCGCCAACCGAGCGGAATCAAAGCTGCCATCATCCGCGAAAAGGGAGTGAATGGCGATCGCGAAATGGCTTATGCCATGTACCTTGCCGGAATGGACGTTAAAGACGTGCACATGACCGACCTGATTTCGGGCCGCGAAACGCTGGAAGACGTGAACATGATTGTATTTGTGGGCGGGTTCTCCAATTCAGATGTAATGGGCTCGGCCAAAGGATGGGCAGGCGCATTTAAATATAATGAAGCTGCCAAGTTGGCTCTTGAAAACTTCTACAAGCGCGAAGATACTTTGAGTCTGGGCGTTTGCAATGGTTGCCAATTGATGGTTGAGCTGGGATTGGTTTATCCTGAACGTGCTGAAAAACCCAAAATGCTGCACAACGAATCGCATAAATTCGAATCAGGTTTTGTAAATGTGGAGATTCAGCCAAATAATTCGGTGCTGTTGCAATCGATGGAAGGAATGAAATTGGGTGTCTGGGTTGCTCACGGCGAAGGTCAATTCAGCTTGCCACAGGAGGAATCTGCTTACCAGATTCCGATGAAATATTCCAATCCTGCTTATCCCGGAAACCCCAACGGTTCTGATTACAATGTAGCATCACTTTGTTCAGAAGATGGCCGCCATTTGGTAATGATGCCGCATCTCGAACGCGCTTT
>JAUYEQ010000668.1 GCA_030691295.1 Bacteroidota bacterium | reverse complement strand
CCCGTAAGCTGGTATTACATACCCGCACTCCCCTGCTGATTTTTCATGCAACGCAATAGCAGTGAATCGTTTAATTCCGGAAACAAAAATCCCCGCCACTTTCAATGTGACGGGGATTTTTTATTCCGGAGAATTGGCAATTACATGATTAACATTGCATCTCCGTATGTTCCGAAACGGTATTGTTCTTTGATTGCTTCCTTGTATGCTTTCATTAAATTATCATATCCGGCAAATCCTGCTGCCATCATTAGCAAAGTAGAAAGCGGCAGGTGAAAGTTGGTGATCATGCGGTTGGCCACGCTAAACTCGTATGGAGGAAAAATAAATTTGTTGGTCCAACCTTCAAATGGTTTTAATTGTCCCTGCGTTGAAACCGAACTTTCTACAGCACGCATCACCGTTGTACCAACTGCACAAATATTTTTACGGGCTTCTTTTGCCGAATTTACAATATTACAGGATTCTTCAGGAATCCAGATTTGCTCCGAATCCATTTTGTGCTTGGTCAAATCTTCAACGTCCACGCTGCGGAAATTTCCAAGTCCAACATGTAAAGTAATGTAGCTGAAGTTTACGCCCGAAATTTCCAGTCGTTTCATCAGTTCACGGCTAAAGTGCAGACCAGCAGTTGGAGCGGCAACAGCGCCTTCGTGTTTGGCAAAAATGGTTTGATAGCGTTCTTTGTCTTCAGGTTGCACCGAACGTTTGATGAATTTTGGAAGCGGTGTTTCGCCCAGCCCATAAAGGGTTTTCTTAAATTCGTCGTACGGACCATCGAACAAAAAGCGCAAAGTACGTCCGCGCGAGGTGGTATTGTCAATCACTTCGGCCACCAGCAAATCATCTTCGCCAAAATACAATTTGTTACCGATGCGGATTTTACGGGCAGGATCAACCAAAACATCCCACAAACGTTGTTCGCGGTTGAGTTCACGAAGCAAAAAAACTTCGATTTCAGCGCCGGTTTTTTCTTTGTTACCATAAAGGCGGGCAGGAAATACTTTTGTATCGTTGAAAATCAATACATCTTTGTCGCCAAAATATTCCACTATATCTTTAAAAATCCGGTGTTCTATTTTTCCGGTAGCGCGATGCAAAACGAGCAGTTTTGACTCATCCCTGTTTGGAGAAGGATGCAAAGCAATTAATTCTTCAGGTAAATCGTATTTGAACTTCGATAATTTCATCCTAATATATTTGTTAATTTATTAAATAGCTACTTCACAGAACAGCCTTTTACGGCTCATTTCTCAATTAGTTACGCTCGCATGGATTTTTTCCATAAAACTTTCCAAATTCCATGCATCTTCCAGTTTCATTTCGCCTATCCGTGTGCGGCATAAACCAACCAGATAAGCCCCGCTGTTAAGTGCAATTCCCAAATCGCGCGCCAATGAACGAATGTAGGTGCCTTTACTGCATACAATGCGTAGTACGATTTCTTCCTGCGAAAAGTTAAGGACTTCGAGTTCGGAAATGGTAATTCTTTTTGCCGGAAGTACCATGAGGCTTCCCGCGCGGGCATGTAAATAGGCACGTTTTCCCTCTACTTTTACAGCGCTGAACAACGGCGGAACCTGATCAATTTCGCCAATAAAACCTGTCAATGCTTTTTCAAGGAGTTCAGGTGTGATATGATCGGTCGGAAAGGTGTCATCTTCGGCGGATTCGAGATCAAATGAAGGAGTAGTTGCCCCTAGTTTTATAGTAGCTATATATTCCTTTGCCTTAGCCTGATGCGAGTCGATATTCTTGGTTTCCTTTCCGGTGCAAATGATCATTAGTCCGGTAGCTTTGGGGTCGAGCGTTCCGGCGTGGCCAACCTTAATCTTTTTAATTCCGGTTACCTTATACAATATATTTCGCAACTTTCTAACAAGATCGAAGGAGGTCCAATCCAATTCCTTGTCAAAAAGAAGAACCTCTCCTTTCAGAAAATCATACCCTTCTATGGATCTTTCCATCCTGAAACGCTTTAAAATAAGTGATTTGTAAAAGTGAAACCGGTCAAAATTTCAGGCGGCAAAGATAGCGATTCAAACAGCAATAATGCAAGGAATCGGGAATAAAGCGGAGTAAATTTTGTATTATTTTTCTGATTTTGGTTTTTTCATGATGGCATAAATCTCGAACAAAAAGCCAAAAAGCACCACCATTGGCGCAAGTGTTATTCTGCGGAAACTAAATATTTCAGGATTAAAAACCGATGGGTCGCTGGCTTTTCCGCCTGTCATAAGTATAAAACCCACGACTATGATAACAAATCCGATCACCAGTAATTTCAGGTTTTCTTTGCCCAGTGCAAAGCCATCCATATTTTCAAAGTATTTTTTTGCCATTTTGTTCAAAATTTTGTGTAAAGTTAGCCGAAAAGTTGAAACGTAAAAACTAATAAAACAATTCATCAAATTTGAGCCGAAGGAACTTATTAACTGCGAAGTAAGTCGAACTCCACGAGATGAGCACACCGATTAGTAAATCAGCAACAAAAACTACCGCGAATATTTTATAATCTTCCGTATCAACAATGCCCTTCAGTTCCTGAGAATAGGTAAACATCAGGATAAATAAAAGAATATTTGCCGCCAACGCCCCGGCAATTCCGTAGGTAACACTTCTTTTCACAAACGGATTCCTGATAAACCTGTTGGTAGCGCCAACCAGTAACATGGTATTGATAATAAACCGCTGCGAATAAATTGAAATCCGGATGGTATTGTTAATGAGCGCCGAGAAAATAAACAACAGCAATCCGGAGAAAAAGACCAGAATTATTCCAATTTTCTTCACATTCTCATTGATAATATTCACCATGTCGCGCTGAAACAAAACCTCCTTCACCTGCGGATATTCCATAAATTTCTTTTCCAGAACAACCAGCTTTTCGGGGGTGGCATAATCGGCAAGCAATTTCACATCAACCGACGACAACAATGGATTGTACCCAAGGAAGCCTATAAAATCCTCGCCCAGTTCTACTTTCAACCTTTCGGCAGCTGTTTCCTTGTCGATGTATTCAACTGATTTTACAAAATCGGTTGCCGACAATGTTTTCATCAAACCATCTATTTCCGACTCCTGAACTGCATCGTTTAAAACCAGCGTAAAACCAATGTTCTCGCGTACATATTTGGCAAGCCGTTCGGCATTTAATAATACCAGACCTAAAATACCAATCAGGAACAGAACCATTGATATACTGATTGTTGAGGTCAGATATGATCTCGAAATTCGTTTTTTAAGCTTTTGAGGCTGTACTTTGACTGCCATTATTTTTATTTTTTAATTTGAAAACATAAATCAGGTAACCGGCGATTGCCAAAAGTAACAAGATTGAACTAGCCAACGAAACTTTATTTCCAACGAAATAGGATTGCGGTTCAAATTTAAATTCAATCTGGTGTTTGCCTGCCGGAATAACCATTGCACGTAGAACGAAATTTACCTGAAAATGGTCTGTTTCTTTGCCATCAATCAGGCTAATCCATCCTTTTGGATAATAAATCTCGGAGAAAACAGCCAGTTGTGAGCCACCATTAGCAGTCGCTTCGTATTTCAGGTAATTGGGTTTGTATTCGGTCAGTTTAATTTCTCCTTCTCCTGAAGCTGTTTTAAATCCGCCCAATTCATTATCGAAGCTTTTATTCACAATGGCTGTCGATTTTGGATCAAAGTCTTTCAGCGACATAACTTCCTCATCGGCATTGTCAACCAGTTTTACGCCTTTCACAAACCATGCATTTCCCAACGCATGCGAATTTGCCAGCGGCGGACTATTCAGATCATAAATGTAGTATTTGGTATTCAGCATGTTGATTACAGACAAAGTGTTCATCACCGAATCAATAAGCTCAGGTTGTTTGAACCCGGCAATAGGGGTTTGCATTTCAGGAGTAATAGCGTATGAAATCAATTCATTGTAGCGTTTCATTTTGGCT
>JAUYEQ010000663.1 GCA_030691295.1 Bacteroidota bacterium | reverse complement strand
AACCTTCTTCAAGAGCCCATGTTTCCAACTCCTGAAGTAATTGGGCTGCCAGATGTTTGCCCCGCATTTCAGGAAGAACAAACATCCGCTTCATTTCCACAGTTTCGTCATCATAACGTTTGAAGCAGCCACATCCAACCGGTTTTTCACCAACATAAATTACAATAGCATGTTTTATTTTGTCGATCTTGTTATACTGGTCGTATTGCCTCTGAATATCACCATTTCGTTGATTAAGATCTTCGTCAAGGAAATTGACCATTTTCCTGAAATCGTTATTTTCACTGGTTGTACAGAGAAATTTAGCAGAATGAATAGTTTGCATAAGTTGTTTTTTCGAACCAAAAATAGAATTTAATCTCCAATGGAAAAAAAGCATCACCGAAAATGAGAAATTTGGAAAACTGTTTCGCCAAATAAATCTTTAACTTCGTCATTCGTTAAAATTATAAATTATGCGTGTATTGATTGTTTGTATTATTCTTCTTTTCGCCGGAAGTATTGCTGCCCAGAACGCTGTAAACCAAATGGATGCACAAGGTCGCAAGCAGGGTTTCTGGACAAAAAAAGATGCCGATGGAAAATTAGTGTATCAGGGAACCTTTAAGAATGATCAGCCGGTAGGCGAAATGAAGCGGTTTCATCCAAACGGAAAACTTAAAGCTGTTTTGAATTTTGTTGAAGGCAGTGAACTTTCGGACGCCAGTTTATTCGACGAACAAGGCAATCTGATCGCTCAGGGAAAATACATCGGGCAAATGAAAACCGGTGAATGGAGCTATTTCAAGGATGCCAAAATTGTATCTGCCGAAAGTTTTTTGAACGGACAGAAAAATGGAATCAGTAAAAAATATTACACTACAGGAGAGCTGATGGAAGAATCAAACTGGAAAGATGACAAGCGACATGGAACATACAGTTCTTATTTTCAGGATGGTACATGTTTCCTAAAATACAATTACGTGGATGCCCGCCTGAACGGATCGTTCCAAATCTGGTTTCCAAACGGAGTATTGGAATTGGATGCAAATTATTACGATGATTTAAGGGATAAGGATTGGAAATACATTAGTGAATCAGGTGAAATTAGCTACACCCTAAAGTATGAACTTGGAAATTTATTGAATCCTGAAGTTCAGGACAGTATTGATGCTG
>JAUYEQ010000649.1 GCA_030691295.1 Bacteroidota bacterium | reverse complement strand
GGATAGACAACGCCATCAACCACCACCGAATTGTTTGGTCCCAAAATCAGTCTGATTTGCGAAACTGATCCCGCTTCAAGGTCGCCTGATGCGATAAGTGTATCTAAGCCGTTTGAATAATCAAGAAGATTATAGATACCTGCATTGGCATTTAGCATGACAATTGTTCCGCCATTACCGATAATTTCTACACCCTTCACATCTACCATTACAGCGTCATAGTTTGCCGGGGCGTCAGTCATCCGAACTTTCAGATGTGCTTTTTCATTGTCTTTTTCCGAATCACAGGACGTAAATTGCATAAATAGCAGTCCAATAAATGAGGCAAACAATATCTTTCTGAAGATTAAGTTTGCGCTTGTTTTCATGTGTGTTGTTTTCATGTGTTTTCTGTTTAAATATTTTGTAAATAATTACACGGCAAAGTTGAGGTCTTTGATTCAGGAATGACTTACACAACTCTTTTTTTAAGTTGCAAAATTCACAGGTGTATGGAATAAAAAAAAGAGGCTCAAACTGAGCCTCTTTCCTATGAAATTTAAATTGAATTTTTATTTCGCCGGGATGATGTCGATGATAACCGAACGGTTATAAAAACGTTCCTCGGGAAATTTGTTGTTAAACGGTGCTAAACTTTCGTCTTCACCAAATCCGCGAACATCAAATTTAACATCGGTTCTGTTGGCTTTGGCCAAAGCTTTTTCCATAATACCTTTCACATCATTTGCACGTGCCAATGAGAGTTTCAGGTTAGCATCTTCACCTCCGATAATATCGGTATGACCATGTATAATAACAGTTCCGTTTTTAGGAATCTTTGGTGTAACCACTTCTGTAAGATATTTATCGTACATAGCGATGGCGTCAGAGTTGTTGAATTCATAAATAATGCTGAACCGCATCATTTCTTCGGCAACCGGCGGTGTCCAAAGTACAAGGTGTGCATTGGTTTCTTTCCTGATAACCTTGCCAGTTTTTGTCTGGCCAATCATGGAAACCTTGTAATCGCCTTCAGGATTCGTTCCCAAAATGGTTTTGCCCGGAATACTTACCGATTCTTTGGTATATGGTCCAAATTTCTGAACCTTTCCCTGTTTGTCGGTTAATTCCAGATTCCATGAAGTAAATGCGGTATCAGCGCCCTCAACATTGAAGGTAACATAGCTGTCAACCGGCGCTTCCTGAACAACATTGATCTCAACCGGTTTCAGCGGTGAATCATTGCCACTCTGGAATTCCATCAGCAATTCAGGAGAACCGCTTGTGATTGAAACCCTGCGGTCGCCTTCACGAAGGAGGTCTAATTCGAGTTTTCCACCTGGCTGTTCCGATGGGATTGCTGGTTTTACACGACCTACAGTAGTAATTCTTGCAGGGGCGATTCCGAATACATCAACCAGGTATTTTTTGGTTGATTCGGCCATTGCTTTTCCATCATTTGCACCTTCCATCGACGAACCGGTCAATGTGATTGTTGAAGAAGGATTTTTCACCATACGGTCGCCCAGAATGTTCAACACATTGTAATAAACTGTCATCTGGCGTTTCGAGCGTCCATCCAAATCTTTTGGAGTGAAAACTTCCAACTGGTCTTCCCTGAAATCTTTTACCTGATCTTTCCGAAGCAATACATAACGGCTTGGAATTTCAGTAGATCCTTCGTTAAAGAATACATAATTGCGAAGCGGGAATGTTTCTCTTACCCTGCGTTCAACCGGAACGTTTTTAGGTGCGTTTACTGCAAACGTAACATCAGGTTCAACCAATGCAACTACAGGTACAATAACTTCTTCAGGAGCTGCAATTTTTTTGCCGCGTCCGAATTTAAGCGCGATACCTGCTCTTACAGTTGTTAGGTTCCACGATTCGATTGAACGTGGATCCTGTCCAAAATAAGGGTGGAAGGCAATAAATGGAGAAAGTACAGCTTGATTCTGTTTGTTATCTGCTGAAAGCGAGATGTCGTATCCGGCACCGATTTGCATCGAGATGACCGATTTGTTCATATCGCTGAAAACACCGTTTCTATCTGGTAGAGCAGGAACGTTTGGGTAATCAGGACTAATTCCCTGTTCGTATAAGAAACGTTTGTCAACATTGAATGCCAGACGCGGTCCGCCATAAATATAGAAATTTGATTTAAACGGGGCGAAACGTATGCTTGGTTCCACGGTAATGTATGCAAGGTGGTCGGTTTCCAGATCTGCCGGGCAGTTACAGGGTGTATTTACCTGTTCCCATGCAGCCCTGCGGCTTTCGTAACCTGCCTGAAGCATAAACCCAAGCATTGATCCGGGACGATGAAACTCCATGACAGGATAAGCAAAAAGCCCGATTCCCTTGCCATCGTGAAAAGCTGTTGGAACCATAAAATCATTGGTCAATTGTTGGGTGGTTCCGCGGTAAAAATTTAAGTTTGCACCACCGGCAGCTCCAAACCACCATGAAGGTTTCGTAAACTTAGCCTCCTGTGTTTCCTGGGCCTGAAGTGGCGACTGAACTGCAGTCAGCAACAAAGTGCCGACAAAAACACTTTTTGCAATCAGGCTTAAAGGGAACCGCGCAATGCGCGATCCCATTTTAAAATTTGTTTTTGATATAATATTTTCCATGTTATTATTTTTATAAAATATATTTGGTGCTTTTGAAAATCCCCCGAAGGGGATTGACACTATTTTATTACGGTGCAACAACAGTACTTGCGTTCAGTGTAACAGCAGTCTGAGCCAATAACTTTCCAGTTACCTTTGCCCCTGTATTAAGGGAAATAAGTGTTTTACTCAGGATAGTTCCATATAATTCTGTTTGTGTACCAAGAACTGCCTGACCAGCCACTACCCAGGTTATATTTTTGGCTTGAGCGCCACCGATCAAATTAACTTTTGCACCAGTCAATAATGTAAGATCCTGTGCAATTTGGAATACCCATGAATCATTTGCTCCACCAGATAAAGTAACACTGGAATTTGAATTAATTAATACTCCGGTACTCCATTTATACAAACCGGGAGCCAATGTCAGACCGCTTAGATTTCCAGCGCCCTTTTCAAGAACAGGTGCAGGAGTTACCAAATTATTGGCAGTGGTGTAGGCGGTTTCCATATCTAAAACAGCTACCGTCAATTTACTTGGCGTTGGCGGGGCATAATCAGCAGCATATACTTTTCCGGTTACATGAGTTGCAATCGTAGTGTGCGATGACTGGCCGTCGGTATTCATGATTAAGCCAAATCCGGTTATTGCAGCAGCAGCAGCAGGACTCACGCCAATATCGCCTTGAACTGAAGTAATTCCTGTTGATGAAATTCCTGACTTTGATAAGATTGAAAAATCACCTGCAGTTTTCAGATCTACTACCGGACCTACCGGAATAATCACATCTTCAATAAAGTTTGCAGTGATATTCTTATTCGCGTTCATGTTAACTGTCAATGGATTTATAGTGCCATTGGCATCGCCACTCCAACCTGTAAAGGTAAAGCCTGGATTAGCCGTAGCAGTAAGTTCCACATTGGTTCCACTTGGATAGAATACCAAATTCGGATTTTTCAACACAGTTCCGTTGTTGGCTATTACATTCAATGTATATGTATTTGGTACAATTGCAGTAAAGTTCGCGGTTACATTTTTATTTGCGTTCATGGTAACCGACACTGGATTCACTAATCCTGTTGCGTCACCAGTCCATGACGTAAATACATAACCGGTAGCAGGTGTTGCAGTAAGAACTACAATTTCCCCACTATTGTAAGCTGTTTTGCTCGGTACTTTCAAAACGGTGCCGTTGACAGCTGTTACATTTAAAGTATAAGTGTTAACCACTACTGCTGTAAAGTTCGCAGTTACAGTTTTATTCGAATTCATTGTAACCGATGTGGCATTCACGAGGCCGGTTGCATCTCCGGTCCATGATACAAAGCTAAATCCTGTATTTGGTGTTGCTGTAAGATTTACTACAGTTCCATGATTGTATGTAGTCTGAAGCGGAACTTTCAATACAGTTCCATTCAATGCAACTACCGTTAAAGTGTAGGTGTTGATCTTAAAATTGGCAACTAAGGTTCTGTTTGAATTCAACTGAAATGCATAATTTGCCTGGGTAGAAGCTATGGTAAGGCCTTCTGTCCAGTTAACAAATGTATATCCGGTATTCGGAGTTGCAGTAACAGTAACATTGGCGCCTGCAGTATATGAGCCGGCACCGGTTGTGATTCCGCCTTCAGCAGGATTCGATGAAAGTGCAACTGCAAATTGGAACGAGAAGTTTGCAACCAACGCTTTGTTACCGTCCATTGTAAACTGATAAGCTGGAGTTGTTGAAACAGGAGTTCCGTTCAATGTCCAGTTGATAAACGAATAACCCGCATTAGGAATGGCGTTTACTGTAACTGAAGAGCCTTTGGCAAAAGTGCCTGCTCCGCTGGTTGTACCACCGGCTGTTGGATTTGATACCAAAGTTACCTGTGCAATGGTAGTGAACGACCATTTGTAATCTTCCATTAAAGATTGTCCGAGAAGATCTTTGGCCAGTGTCTTAATTGTGCCTGAATAGAGTACATTCGGCAAAAGCGGACTGGTAGGGGTGAACGTTGCTGTTACTCCGCTGTAAGCGACTGTTCCGGCAACTGTTGTTGTACCTTGCTGGATGATAAATGATGCCTGATTGATTGTTGCAGGATCCATTTTTTCGTTGAAAGTTGCCGAAATTACCTGATTAAGCGGTACATCGATGGCCTTATCAATAGGGATTGTAGATACCACCAGCGGGCATACGCCAACTTTGGCCTCATAGTCGTCAGTTTTACACCCGGTAATCGAGGCAACCGACACTATGGCAAGAATTGCAAATAGTTTTAGTTTTTTCATTTTTCTTTATTTAAAAATTCGATTTTTACTAATGAGGCAAAGTTGAGGCCTAATATTTAAGGAAGTGTTATATAATTAAAGTGAAGATTTACATGTTTCACACATTTAGAAATTGTTGGAATAATTTAGAAAAGAGTACATGTTATATTTCTGGCATTGACTTTAAAAGTAATTTTGGGCACTTTCCTAAAGCAAATTTCGTTTGGGAATAAATACACTAGTCAAATTATATATGAAAAGGCTTTTTATTTTATTAATTATCATTCTGGTTGCATTCGTTTTAAATGCCGTAAATTTCTACGCTCAAAAAATAGTAAGCTGTTCCGCAGGAGCTTATCATACCTTAACCATTGATGAATCGGGAAATTTATGGGCGTGGGGTTATAATTACAGTGGTCAGTTAGGAGATGGAACCACTCAGGAAAAATATACTCCTGTTCAGATTATGCCAGCAACAAAATTTAAAATCGCGCTTGCCGGATTTGACTACAGCATGGCAATTGATGAATCCGGAAATCTCTGGGGTTGGGGAACCAATAATTCAGGACAGTTGGGCAATAACACTGTTTCAGGAAATACATCAACACCGGTGCCAATAAAAGCTGGAACAAAATTTAAAGCTGTCTCAATCTATTATTCCCATACTTTGGCCATCGATGAAGCTGGAAATTTATGGGCATGGGGATTGAATAACAAAGGACAACTGGGAGACGGCACAACTACCGACAGGTTCTCTCCGATAAAAATAAAATCAGGAACAAAGTTTAAGTCTGTTTCAGCAGGTACTGCCCACAGCCTTGCCATTGATGAGGTGGGTAGTTTGTGGACCTGGGGAAACAATAAATATGGACAGTTGGGAAATGGAACAATTACAGATAAGTCAACTCCTGGAAAAGTAAAGTCAGGTACAAAATTTAAAATTGTTGCAGCCGGATTTGGGCACAGTATGGCCATTGATGAATCGGGCAACCTGTGGGATTGGGGAAGTAATTCTTCCGGTCAATTGGGCGACGGAAGCGATTCCAATAAATCAAGTCCGGTACAAATTAATTCAGGGAAAAAATTTAAAAGCATAACGGCAGGATCTTCCAATAGCATGGCCATTGATGCATCGGGAAATCTGTGGGCCTGGGGTTTTAATGGTTTTGGAAAGTTAGGCGATGGAACAACTTGTGAAAAATCGTTGCCTGTGAATATCAAATCGGGCACAAAATTCAGCGCGGTGTCAGGTGGTTACAATCATACCATGGCCATTGATGAATCAGGAAACCTTTGGGGATGGGGAACGAATGAAAGCGGACAGTTTGCTGACGGAACGACTTCCGGTAAATCATTTCCGGTAAATGTTAAAGCGGGGTTTGAATTTAAAGATGTATCAACTGGTAATGAGCACTCTCTGGCCATTGACGAATCGGGATATCTGTGGACATGGGGCGCCAATTCTTATGGACAATTAGGTGATGGAGACAAATATGGAAAAGACACTCCGGAGAAAATAAAGCCGGGAACAAAATTCAAAGCGGTTTCAGCCGGAAAATACAATACCAGCCTGGCAATTGATGAGTCTGGCAATTTGTGGGCCTGGGGATACAATTATTACGGACAGTTGGGCGATGGAACAACACAGGACAGGAATATGCCGGTAATGATTAAATACGGGACGAAATTTAAAACCATTTCGGCAGGATCATCTGTAAGTATGGCCATTGATGAATCGGGAAAGCTGTGGGCCTGGGGTTACGGGCAGTTAGGCGATGGTGCAACTTCTAAGAAATCATTGCCTGTAAATATCAAACCGGGAATGAAATTTAAGTTCGTCTCTGCTTGTACTACTTATGCAATGGCCATCGACGAAGCTGGTAATCTTTGGGCCTGGGGAATGAATAAAACCGGTCAGTTGGGCGATGGAACCAAAGCAGAAAAATCAACTCCGACAAAGGTTAATGCCGGAATAAAATTCAAGTCTGTTTCTACCTATTATTCTCACACCCTGGCTGTTGATGAATCCGGTAATTTGTGGGCCTGGGGAAGCAATGAATATGGAAAGTTGGGAAATGGCGATTTAACAGCCATGACAAAACCTGTATCAGTAAAGCCTGACACCAAATTCAAATTGGTAAATGCCGGCTCTGTTCATTCTGCAGCTATTGATGAATCAGGGAATCTTTGGACCTGGGGATACAATAAAAACGGGCGGCTTGGCGATGGCACAACTTTAGATAAATCAACTCCGGTTCAGGTAAAGTCGGGTACGAAATTTAGACACATTTCAGCCGGTTACAATTACAATCTGGCCATCGACGAGTCGGGAAAACTCTGGGGCTGGGGATACAATGAAATGGGTCAGTTAGGCGACGGAACTGCATGGCATGATAAACCTGTGCGTATCAATACAGGCAGGAAATAATTTGGAACGATAAGTATTCGTAATATAATGTATATAAGCACGAAAATTCAGCATGCTTGCAACTAACAGTTTAAGTTTTTAAACAAAAGAAAAGATATTTCTGATGTTACTTATAGTCTTTGATTTATAGTCTACAATTTATGACTTTTGTTCAATGGATGTAAAGGCAAAAATTGGTCAACGAATTAAGGAACTTCGCGAAGCGGCAACTATGTCGCAGAAGGATTTGTCTTATTCTGCTGACTTAGATAGAAGTTATATCGCAAGTGTCGAAAATGGGCAAAGAAATATTTCTATTGTCAATATTGAAAAAATCGCCACCGCACTGGGAGTTTCTCTTATAGAATTTTTTAATAATAACAGATTTGAGAACATTACAGGAAATTAAGGACACAATTGATAACAGAATATCTGACTCCTCATCAAATCCTATTCGTTTAGGTGAAGCATTGGAAATTATTAAAATTTCTGTTGAAGACGTTATTAGGTTCTCTGGTGAGCTCGGCAAAAAGTCTTTGATAACTTCTCAACAACCAATTAATTTGCTTCACGAAGTTGTAAAATCATCACTAATAGAAAAAGGTGTAAATCCCATTTTAATTCATCCTCCTCTTGGTCATGCCAATGGTGAAAAAACGCTTGCAGGTTTCTTGAAATTTAAGAAGCAAGATATTTGTGTTTTTCCCAATGACAAAACTCCAAGAAATGAAAGCATAGATTTTAATGGGTTATACAATACAGGAACAACAGAACCTTATGGTGAATTGTTTTCAGAACATATTCTATCTGTAAATGTAAGAAGTCAATTAAGCAGTTTGGGCAATAATATTGATACGATGTTTGAACGAACTTACGCAGAACCTTTAAATCTTCACAGACGTTTGCCCAAAATGGTACTCGGTGAGGTATATTTAATTTCTGTAAGAGAGCTTAATTCAACGCAAGTTGCACTAAGAAATCCGGTGTACAAACCATTTACTGCTTCAACTGCAAATTACTTGGAAAAATACATTAAGGGATTTGCTGCGTTAAACTTACGATCAAGTCAAAGGGACGATGATTTTAAATATGAGCGAGTCGCTCTGGTAGTTGCCGATTTTTTTCAAACTCCCGTGAAAATTTATACGACAACGCAAGATTTGTTAAATGATAATTTATTGCCGGCTAATTCGAATGCATCAATGGATAATCTAAATTATGAAGGATTGACAAGAACTTTACTTGATGTATATGAAAAGCGATTTGGAACAGGAATATTGACTTGATATTTATGTATTAACAATTTGTCAATTTCTTGTAGGTCTTTTAATCTTCGGATAATTCCGATTTCTTCTTCTGTTATTTCCGGAATAGTAAATTTTTCAATGAAGTTTTTCTGATAGCAGGGATAACCACCTTCTATGGCTACACTTGTTTTGCTAACGTAATAATCCATAACAATAGAGTTCAGTATTTTCTGAACAACATCTATGTTTTCTAATAGAGTGATTGGATTAATATAATCACTAAATAAATTATTACTCTCTTGTTCGCGGAAATAAAGCCCATATCCGTTTGTGAAAAAGCCTTCTTCTTCCTTAACTAACAAAAATCTTGGGTGTTGGCTGAAAGTTGGGTTTAATATTTTTTTTCCTTTTCTTGTTAAGCCTTGTGTTCTGCCCCAAACAAAAAATGGCTCATATGTCACTTTCCCTTTATCTCTTGCCAGAAGGTTTTCCTTTTCTGATAGTAAGTAATCGTAGCACTTTGGAAATTTATTTTTGAAATCATCTTCCGGAATTGCTATTGCAACTCCATTTTTGATATTATAAGGACAAATGATTTTCCGAGTATTGGTTTCAACTTCTTCCTGGGTTCTAAAATCCGATATTTTATAAACTGGTTTAATAATTTCTTTTTCAATCTCAAAAGTTCCTTTATCGGTGGTTTTGATGTAGCAACCATTTTTCATTTTGGTTCCGTCAATGAAAAATATTTCATCCTTTAGGGTAGCAATCCCTACACAAATGTCAAACAGTTTACCGATTGGCTTCCCAATCGTTTCGATTGTTTTGATGTTTTGTTGTTCATCTGTCTTTAAAAGTCGCCACTTTTTTACGTTTAAATTTTCTAAATAATTCGGAGAGCCATTTGCGTTGGCTAAGAATGATTCAGGGCTATAACCTTCCTTTATTCTATCGTAAGTTATCGCTGTATTTTGCTTTCTGTTTAAAAAAGTAATAGCAGTATATGTTTGAGCATCAAAAACTTTCTTGTGACTGAAATCAATAATTCGTGTTACACATTTTTGACGTAGAAAATATTTTCGTAATGCCTCACCGGCTAATGAAGTGAAATAGTTATTTGGTGTTATGTAACCAAGTTTCCCTGTTGGTTTAAGCAATTTATACCCAAGTTCAAAAAATGCAAAATAGAGATTGAAAGTCCCGCCTTCAACCGTTGTCCAATGTTTGGTTAAATAATTTCGGTTTTCATCTGTGAGGTCTTGGAATTTCACATAAGGTGGATTGCCCACTATGTTATCAAAACTCAATTTCCAGGTTGTTCGTAAACTGTCCTGATTGTACAAATTGAAATCGGAGTCACTTAATATCTCTCCGTTTTGCAAAGCATAAATTGTTAATATAAGTTTCGCTCTAAGGATGTTATAATCAAGAATATCCGAACCGAAAATATTCTCTTTGATTATTTTTTTTATAGGTTTATTGAAAGTCCGTTTGTAGTATTCCGTCAACCCAACTAAGAATGCTCCACATCCGCAACTTGGGTCAAGATTAGCTTCGTTTTCTTTAGGCTTAATTTCATTGACAATAAAGTCAATAATATAGTCAGGTGTAAAAAATGCTCCGTTAAACTTTCTGTCTTCTATTGGGATAATTAGTTCCAAATAGTTTTCAAGTTCTTTGATGCTCGAAATATTTAAAGAAGATGTGTCAAAATAAAGCTGCACATTTTGCACAAAGTCCTTAAAATAACTTGAAAGAATTGGACTTTTCTCAAAATTGAGTTTGTTATTTGTCAAGTAAGAATAAACCAAATGCCGCTCAAGACTTATAATGTCGTGAGTTTGTATAAGTTGATTTAGTAATCCTTTTTTTATCATTGTTGTGCTGACTTTAAGTAACAAAAGTAGCTAAAAATCTCACCTGATCAAATAGATATTGATATTTCTTTTTTCAGTTGTTCGTTATTGGGCACATATATAAAAAGTCCATGCCAGAAACTGACATGGACTTTTAAACTTTTAAGCTGAAATTATTATTTTGTCTTGATAACTTCAAATGTTACCCTGCGGTTCAATGCGCGACCTTCTTCCGTGTCGTTGGTTGCGGCAGGACTTGATTCTCCAAGTGGTTTTTGTTTTGAAATACGGGTCGATTTAACTCCTGAAGAGGTGATTGATTTTACAACCGAATTGATACGTCTTTCAGAAAGTTTCATGTTGTATTCATCGGTACCCTTGCTGTCGGTATTTCCTGTCAGGTCAACACTATAATTATCGTTTGATTTCAATAATTTAACCAGTTTTTCAATTTTTGCTTTTTCTACCTGAAGGACATTCGACTTGTCATAGTCAAAATATACCGGTTCAATCATCAGCTCAGGAGCAATTTCCGCAGCTTCTTCAACTACCGGGCAGCCATTGTTTTCTTTAGGACCCGGAACCGTTGGGCATTTGTCAAGGTAATCTGGCGTACCGTCACCATCGGTATCAACCGGGCAACCGTCTTTGTCAACAAC
>JAUYEQ010000646.1 GCA_030691295.1 Bacteroidota bacterium | reverse complement strand
AAAAGCCGTTCAGCAAAAAAAACCTGTAATTGTTGCAACTCAAATGCTGCATTCAATGATCGATAATCCAAGGCCGACGCGTGCGGAAGTGGGCGATGTTGCTACTGCAATATACGATCGGACTGATGCAATTATGCTTTCAGGAGAAACAGCATACGGAAGTTATCCGATTGAGGCCGTAAATGTTATGACAAAAATTGCGCTCGAAGTTGAGGCAAGCAAAGACCGACGCAATGATTTGCCCGTTCCGCGCCTTGACAATGAAACGTCTGCCTTTCTTGCTGAAGCCGCAGTGCTGGCCTCAAAAGAATTAAAAGTCAGTGCCATTGTAACAGACACACTTACTGGAAAAATTGCCAGATATATTGCAGCATTCAGAGGGACATTACCTGTATTTGCCAAATGTCATAACGGACGGGTAAAACGCGAACTTGCCCTTTCATACGGTGTTTTCCCAAGCGAAATACACTCAAAGAAAAACAAACATAAACTGATTGAAACTTCGTTATTGGATTTAGTTGAAAGAAACCTAATTACCGAAAAAGACACCGTGGTATATGTTGGTGGAAATTTTGGTGTTGGCGGTGGTACTTCATTTATAGAAATTGCCTCAGTAGAACAAATGGCACATTCAAAAATGAAGAACTAATCAAAAAATTACAAAAAAAAGGGAACCAATCGGTTCCCTTTTTTTTATCTCATATCAACAATTTCGACGTCCTTATATTTCGATGGATCAAAAACAAAGTCTGAATCTTTGAAAACACCATCGGTTTTTAACTGGCTGATGGAAACTTTGTAATTGTTCCCGTCTTTTCCCAGAATATTTGCTCCCCGAATCAGCATTTTTTGTTTGTCAATTATTAGTTTGATGTTGCTAACATCGCCTGTGGCCTTTTGTGGGGTCAGGTCGATATTATAAACCGGAACACCTGCATCGGTCGATTCGCCCGCAAATTTATAGTTGAAACCCCTTTCATAAATGGTAAAAATACGCGTGGGATCCATTAGATCGTCGGTTTCTTCATCCATATTTGAAAGGCTTACTTCGTTCGCGTGAACCATATAGGTCCAGATTGATTTTCCGTCACACGTTACCTGCAATCCCATCATCGGAATATTCAACTTGTATTTTTTACCTTTCAGAACAATGGTTCCGCTACTCTTCTCCTGAATATTCTCAGCCTTATTATTCATTTCGAAGGTGAATTTTGCTTCGATAGAAGCGAGCGATTGGGTCGTTTTGGTAACTTTTTCAAGTATTTCTTTCGCTTTGGCATCTTGCTGGCTATATCCGGCAGTTACACAAATGGAAAGAATCGTAATT
>JAUYEQ010000635.1 GCA_030691295.1 Bacteroidota bacterium | reverse complement strand
ACTAACCTGCAATTTGCCGTTTGCGCGCTGGGCGACAGCAGTTATGAGCATTTTTGCCAAACGGGGAAAGACATCGACCGGCGGCTGAGTGAACTGGGCGCCATTCGCTTTCATCAGCGGGTGGATTGCGATGTGGAATTTCACCAGGCGGCTTCGGGTTGGGTGACCGAAGTTTTTGGGAAATATTCGGGAAAAACCGAATCTGCTCCGATTCAAATCAACACCGAAAACCTTCATCAGCTCTACCCAGCAATCGTCAAAGAAAAGTACCGGCTGAACGAAGGTTCACTGTCGGAAACCTATCACATCGCGCTGGCTGTTGATGATCCTGATTTCTGTTACCAGCCGGGAGATACGGTTGGTATTTCTCCTGAAAATCAGGAGAAGTTAACGGATAAAATCCTGAGACAGTTAAACGTTTCACCCGAAAAGGCTGTTTCGTTTGAGAATAAGTTAGTCCCGCTACGGAAATTACTGACAGAGCAGTTTGAACTGACCGCCATCAGTAGAAAATTACTTGAAAACTATCAAAAACTGACACAAAATCAGGAACTGGAAAAACTGTTGGCCGACGAGAAAAAGTTGCATGATTATATCCGGAATCATGATGTGCCGGATGTAATTGTGAAATTCCCGTTTTCGGCCAATCCGGAGGATTTGATTTCTGTTCTCCGGAAGCTTCAGCCCCGGTATTATTCCATTGCTTCCAGTCAGCAGAAACATCCCGGAGAAATCCATCTGATCGTCAAACTGGTTCAATCGGAGCAAAATGGGCGAATCCGGTCCGGAGCCAGTTCGTCGTACCTGAATTGCTGGATTGAAGTTGGACAGAAAATAAATGTACAATTGATCACCAACGAGCAATTCCGGATTCAAACCGGGGAAGTCCCAATGATTATGGTGGCTGCCGGAACAGGAATTGCACCCTTCCGCGCTTTTCTGGAAGAAAAGGAAAATGGAAATTTTCAGGGTAAAAGCTGGTTGATCTTCGGTGAAAAACATCGGGATTTCGATTTCTTCTACCAAAAAGAATGGAAATACTGGCTGGCAAATAATTACCTTACTCGCCTTGATGTTGCTTTTTCGCGCGATCAGGCTGAAAAAATATATGTGCAGCACAAAATAGAGGAACAGGCCGATGATTTTTACCAATGGCTAAATCGCGGGGCGCATCTATATATTTGCGGATCGGTAGCAATGGGGAACGAGGTAAGGCAAGCCATTTGCCGGGTGATACAAACAGCTGGCGGAAAAACAGAAAAAGAAGCCACATTTTACATTGAGAAGCTGATGAACGAAAATCGCATCCACCAGGATTTGTATTGACCTGAAATGGAATTGACCTGACATGGATTACGCAGCTTGTTACGTGTGCCTAATCCAATTCATCATTTATACCGTATTATCTTTTATCTGATGATGATTGAAGCCATTTTTAGCATCACAAAACAAAAAATCCGGCAACTTGTGGTTGCTGGATTTTTTTGTTTTGGTATTTGTCTTACAATTTTGCAAACAGCTTTTTCAGGCTGACCTCTCCTGAAATGATGTTTTTCAGGTCGCTGATGGCAACACGGTCCTGAAGCATGGTATCGCGGTAGCGAATAGTTACCGTATTGTCTTCCATCGACTGATGATCAACCGTTACACAGAAAGGTGTACCGATGGCATCCTGACGGCGGTAACGTTTCCCTATAGAATCTTTTTCGTCGTACTGGCAATTGAAATCAAATTTCAGTTCGTCGATAATTTCACGGGCTTTTTCGGCCAGTCCGTCTTTTTTCATCAAAGGCAGAACAGCTAGTTTTATTGGCGCCAAAGGAGCAGGAATACGCAGTACCACACGCATATCTTTCTTGCCATCCTCGCTCACAATTTCTTCCTCTGAATACGATGCAGCCATAATTTGCAGGAACATGCGGTCAACGCCAATAGAAGTCTCGACTACAAAAGGCACGTAAGATTCATTTAATTCAGGATCGAAATACTGAATTTTTTTTCCGGAGAATTGCTGATGTTGCGACAGATCAAAGTCGGTACGGGAATGAATTCCTTCCACTTCTTTAAATCCGAACGGAAATTTATATTCAACGTCAACTGCTGCATTGGCATAATGCGCCAATTTATCGTGTTCGTGAAAACGGTAATTTTCATTGCCAAATCCAAGTGCCTGATGCCAGTTCATGCGGGTTTGTTTCCATTTCTGAAACCATTCCAGTTCGCTGCCCGGACGGACGAAAAATTGCATTTCCATTTGTTCGAATTCGCGCATACGGAAGATGAACTGTCGTGCAACAATTTCGTTGCGGAAAGCTTTTCCGATCTGTGCAATTCCGAAAGGAATTTTCATGCGACCGGTTTTCTGCACATTCAGGTAATTCACAAAAATACCCTGTGCAGTTTCGGGGCGAAGGTAAATTTTCATTGCTCCGTCGGCAGCCGCTCCCATATCAGTAGAAAACATCAGGTTAAACTGGCGGACATCGGTCCAGTTGCGTGTTCCGGAAACTGGGCAAACAATTTCCTGATCGATGATAATCTGTTTCAGCTCGTCCAGATTACTGTCGTTCAGCGCTTTTACAAACCGTGTCTGCAAATCGTTCCATTTCTGCTGATTTTCCAATACACGTCCGTTGGTTTCGCGGAATTGTTTTTCATCGAAAGTTTCGCCAAAACGTTTCTTGGCTTTCTCAACTTCCTTCTCAATTTTGTCCTCGTATTTTGCCAATTGTTCTTCGATCAGCACATCGGCACGGTATCTTTTCTTTGAGTCTTTGTTATCAATCAGCGGATCGCTAAAGGCGTCAACATGGCCGGAAGCTTTCCAGATGGTTGGGTGCATAAAAATAGCAGAATCAAGTCCAACTACATTTTCGTGCAGCAGAACCATCGAATCCCACCAGTATTTTTTAATGTTATTCTTTAACTCAACACCATTTTGTCCGTAGTCGTAAACAGCGCCCAGCCCATCGTATATCTCACTCGACTGAAATACAAAACCATATTCTTTACAATGTGCAACAAGCTTTTTAAAAACATCTTCCTGAGCCATAACCTATATAATTGATGATTGATTAATTATTATTGATGATTGTCGTTCCAAATTCAGGATTTCGACTTTTAATTTGGAATTGCGCTATTCAACTTCTTCGAAATCAACATACTCGCCTACGTTGTTTCGTTGGTTGCCTTGTTTTTTAGGATCTTTCTCGATGGTAACTTCCCCTTCGCGTTTCCTTTCCGTCTGATACGATGATTGCCGCGCCTGCATGTTGTTTACAGCCTTTTTAACCACAATTGGAAACAACAAACGTCCTAAAAATTTCAGCCCGTAATA
>JAUYEQ010000621.1 GCA_030691295.1 Bacteroidota bacterium | reverse complement strand
CAGATATACAATGAGGTTATCACTGAAAAATGCTCAGTATGCCAAAGTGATTGAAGCTGCCAATGCTTCTTTTGCAAGTGCAGCCGACGAGTTTAAATACATCTATACCGGAACAACTTCGGTTAACCCATTTTCACGTTTTCTTCAGGATCGTGATTATTTTGGTGTCAGCAAAAGTCTTAATGATAAGCTGGTTGCAAGAAACGATCCAAGAAAAGCGAAATTTTTCAAACCCTACACAGGTGTAGCGACATTGAATATAGCACCAAACGGGAATCCAGATCAACGTCAGAAATTTTATGGCCTTTCCGCTTATACTTCATTGACCGGTCCTACATATCTGATGAGTTATCACGAACTTCAATTTTTGAAAGCAGAAGCTTATGCACGTATGAGTCCGGCTCAGACAGCAGATGCTGAAGCCGCGTTAATTAAAGGAATTGAAGCTGCATTCGTTAAAGTAGGATTGACTGCCGCTGAAGCAAATACGTATTATACAGCAAGTGTTAAAGCATTGTTTGATGCAAATGCATTGAAAGAAATCATGACTCAGAAATACCTTGCATCATACGAAGATGAAGGAATTGAAGCATATAACGATTATCGCAGGACAAAAGCAATGGGTAATAATCTGGTTGATCTTGCCAGTACACTCCAGTTCCCACAGCGATTCACTTACGGAAGTAGTGATGTAACAACCAATCTGAATGTGAAAGAAGCATACGGGGATGGTTCATATGTTTATACCGAAAAAGTTTGGTGGGCAGGCGGAACCCGCTAAATCTTTTCTCTTATAGAATTTAAACTAAATAAAAGAGGCTGTCTTGGAAGAGTTCAGCCTCTTTTATTTTCCTTTAGTTTCTGCAGATCATTGGAAAGTGAATGGTAAATCTTATTTCCAGAAAATAATTTTTAAAGCAACAATCAGCATTAATCCGCCAAACATTTTCCTCAGTATCTTTTCAGGAATACTGATTGAAAGTATGGAGCCAAAATAAGTTCCTACCACAAACATGATCGCAAGTATGACGGCAAACTTCCAGTTCACGTAGCCATTTTTGGAATAATTGAGGGCTGCCATCAGCGTAACCGGAGGAATCATAAAAGCAAGTGAAGTTCCCTGTGCCTGATGCTGCGAAAGGCCCATAAAGAATATGAGCGCCGGAATGACAATAATTGCCCCGCCAACACCAAGTGTACCACTGAAAATACCGGCCATCAAACCAATAATTGCAAGTATGATAATTTGTGTGACTGTCATTTTTGTCTCAATTTAAAGCTGGAAATATTCGATCAGGATGATCCTGCATGCTTTTTAATCTTTTTTCAATTTTCCCCCAATTAAATTTTAACCCATTTGACATTTTTATCGGTTCGTTAAAATTGATATCGTCGAAAAAAGCGATTGCTTTAATTGGAATAATTGGATTAGCATTATACTTCATCTCATATCCTTCAAGCATTTTATTCAACGAAATCTGAGATGACAAATAAGCAACATCAATAAAATCTTTTATCCGGGTTCCATTTCCCGCAATTGCATTTAGCTTGAAAGCTGCAATATCACCGAAACTGGCCAATCGTATATTTTCTTCCACTTTTGCTGAATTTATCCAGGGATACTGATGTGCAATACAATCGAGTTGCACACCATTTATTTCACCCTTCAAGGTATTTTTTGAAATGAAATCGAGTTCGAAATGATAGTTGGTTCTCAGATAATCAGCCAGTTCATTTTCGTCAAACGGTTTGGATGAAAACAAATCAACATCCACACTAATCCTATGTCCTAATTGTAGCGCAAGGGCTGTGCCCCCAACCAAAATAAAGTCGGTTAAAACATCATCATCCATCAGTCTGTTCAGGAGCTCCAGTGTTGAACCGTTGATTGTTGTTTTGTGTAACATTTTAGGTCTTCTTTTCTCAAATTAAAAACTGAACAAACGAAAGAAAGATCTTTGGGATTCAAATAGGGTATTTGTTTAATTGCAACCTTTACTCCCTCCAGCCCATAAAGATTTAAAATCGCATAAAAATCATCAATTCTACCTCGTTCTATCACGCGCTGAACAACGAGGGTTCTCATCTCAACCCAGTTTATCCGGTTCAGATCGTATTCCCAAAGCAGTGTCTCACGAATCTGAGCATTCTTATGCGATTTGTAGTTATCAAAAAACATGAGATTATTTTTATCTTAAAGATATGAATTTATAACGTACCGGAAATTGTCAGTACTTTGTAATCGCAGCATTGAACCGGAAGCCAATTCCGTGAAGGTTCAGTATTTTAATGCTTTCGTCGCTGCCGAGGTATTTACGTAACCTTGAGATAAAAACATCGAGACTTCGTCCAAGATAGTAATCATCTGATCCCCATACCTTTTTGAGTATATCGGAACGACTAAGTACCTTGTTCGGGTTATCGCAAAAATACCGAAGCAATTCAGCTTCCTTGTAGGTCAATGTTTTTCGCTCCCCGTTGGCATCAAGTATCAAACTGTCGAAATAGAAATTAAAATGACCCAGTTTATAGTAGTGCTGGTCGGTAGTGGGTTCATTTGCAGGAAGGGTGCGTTTCAGGAAAATCCGGATTTTAAGCAGCAATTCTTCCATGCTGAATGGTTTGGTAATGTAATCGTCGCCGCCAATGGTCAACCCTGCAATACGATCTTCAGTCATCGAACGGGCAGTGAGGAAAATGATCGGCACATGGTCATCCATTTCCCTGATTTCTTTGGCAAGCGTAAACCCATCCTTTTTGGGAAGCATCACATCGAGCAGGCACAGGCTAAATTTTCCCGGCTCAAATATTTTCAGCCCTGCTTCGCCATCTTCGACCGAAGTTACCACATAACCAGCTTGTTCCAGATTATCTCTGACTATAAAATTGAGGGTTTTGTCATCCTCAACCAGCAGAATTTTTTCGCCTTGGTAGTTCATTTTATTGATTTGTGAATTTCAACAATAAAAGTACTTCCTTTCCTTGGATTTTCGATCACTTTTATTCGCCAACCATGAATTCCGACAATTTTTTTCACATAATCCAATCCCAGGCCAAAACCCTTTACATCATGCACATTTCCGGTAGGAACACGGTAAAAGCGGTTGAAAATCTTTTTGCGGTAGTCTTTGGGAATCCCTATCCCATTGTCATCAAACGAAATAATGTAGCGTCCCTTAATTTCTTCGAGCCTTATAATAATATCAGGCACAACAGAACAGTACTTGATTGAATTATCGAGGATATTAAAAATCAGGTTTGAAAAATGCAACTTATCGGCGATTATACCGGCATTGGAAACATTTGAAACTAAATTTATTGAGTACGCATTTCCATTCTGACTGTTCTTAAATTCAGCGATTGCCTCAGTAATAAATGAATTCAATTCAATTTCTTCCAGATTTAACTGAAGCTTGGTTTTTTCGATGGTCGCCATTTGAAGCAGTTTTTCGACCTGGGCCGAAAGCCGCCTGTTTTGCTGACTTATTATTTTCACGTATTCGCTCAGACGCTCAGGTTGCTCAATAATTTTCGGATTTGAAAGAACTTTTGATGCAAGTTCAATGGAGGCGATGGGCGTTTTGAATTCGTGGGTCAGGTTGTTAATGAAATTCTTCTGAATCTCGCTCAACTGCTTTTGTTTGATAATGATGTAAAGGGCATATCCAAAGAATATGACCACAAAAAACAGAATGCCGGTCATTAAATACCAGGCAATCAGGCGCGAATTATAAAACTGCGACCGGTCGGGAAAATGAACGCCAAAATAATAAGTGTATTTTTCGCAGGTAGGCAAATTGCAAACGCTGGTCTTTTTATTGGTCTTTCCGGAGTGTTTATCGTACAACATTTCTTCCTGACTGCAGGAAAGCGTGTCGTGACTTTTGACAGATTTATTATTGGTCTTTTTAGATTCTGCTTTGGAAATATTCCCCTGAACCATTTTCTTTGAATCGCAATCGTAAATTCCGTATTCAAACGGAAGATTCAAATTTCGTTTTTTAAATTCAACAGCAAGTAAATGTTCCAGAATATTTGGGTCAATAACATCATTTACATTGACCACGTAATAATTATTAGAAATCTGATCGACCGGGCAAACATCTGCCGGTTTGGCTGTGTGACCGTGAATTTTGCTGTTGTACTCATTTATCTGAGATGCTACACTTCGCAAAGCGTTTGTAGTCAATTCATGAAACTGCTTTTCATTCAGATCAACCGATTTTTTCAGGAAGAAAAACTGAACCAGCAGTATTCCCAACACTGAAATCGTTGCCATTATTATCACAAAACCAATCGAATTCCTCTTCATAAAGCCGCAAATATTTTGCTATTCCAGCACGAAACTAAGCAAAAAAACCATCTCTTTAATTCATTAACAGTTCATTAACAAAAGTTAGACGGTATTAACAGCATTTAAAAGAAAGGTTTTATAGTTTTGCATATTAGAGAACAATAAAATAGATTTATAGCTTATACTTTCAACAAAATATTGATTGTCTCACCAAATAAAAAAACTTGTATGAAAATCAGATTTACGCTTTTACTGGCTGTGGTAATTTGTATGCCGTTTATTATTCAGGCACAATATTCCCCTGCAAAATCGCGCATTGCCTTTGAAAAATTGAAACACGATTACGGAACATTCAAGGAAGAATTGGGTGTTCAAACGGTTTCTTTCAATTTCAAGAATGCCGGACCAGTTCCGTTAATTATCAACAATGTTCAGGCATCATGCGGGTGTACTACTCCTGAATGGACACGCCAACCGGTTGCACCAGGCGCTTCAGGGTTGATTAAAGTTAGTTACGATCCAAAAAACCGGCCCGGAGTTTTCAACAAAACCATCAGGGTTAGCTCCAATGCAGAGAATGCCGATGTTGTTTTAACCATTCTGGGCAACGTAACTGCACGCGCCCGAACCATTGAAGAAGATTACCCAAACCTGATCGGGACACTTCGAGCCAAAACCAACCATGTGGCTTTTGGCCAGATCAAAGAAAATCAGGTAAAAAAAGACAGTGTTGAAATCGTCAACAACTCGGCACAACCCGTTCAGTTGAGCTTTAAAACACCGCCACCACACCTGAGTGCAGTGATAAAACCAGCTACCATCGCGCCAAAACAAAAAGGATACATTGTGGTAACTTTCGATGCTTCAAAAATTAAAGCTTATGGCTTTGTAATGCACCGCATTTATTTAAACATTGATGGAAAAGATGATTACCGCAACTCCATAGCAGTCAGCACAACGCTGGAAGAAGATTTTTCCGGTTTGTCACCGGCAGAGCTGGCTACAGCGCCCGCGGTTAAATACGATGCTGAATCGTTCGATTTTGGCGACATCAAACCGGGAAGCAAAGTTGAACATACCTTTAACCTGAAAAACATTGGTAAACGGGATTTGGTTATCCGCGACGTGAAGAGTTCTTGCGGTTGTACTGCAGTTTCGCCATCAAAGAATATGATTGCAGCAAACGAAAGTGTGCCATTGAAAGTTGTTTTCGACTCAGCAGGCAGAAGTGGGCGTCAGAACAAAACGATCACCATAATCACCAACGACCCGAAAAACCCAACCACTGTTTTGCGGATTGCGACAAATATTTTGACACAATAAACAACTAAGAACGATACTGAAAGCCGGTTTCCCATGTGGGGAACCGGCTTTCTGCTTATACGCACTATTGTAATCAAATTGAGAGAAAATAAGGAGTTTTAACAACGGCGTGGTTAAATGTGAATAGCCCCGAATGAAATTCGGGGATGAGATAGTAACCCGGACCCGAACCTTCGTAGGATGTAAAAATTTCATCTTAATAAATTTTTTTTTTAAAACTATCGAGCCAATTTCATAAAACAGTAAACATCTCCATAAGCATCACCTTGAATAGAAAATGGCGTTCCATGTTCAATATCATGCCAGCTGCCAAGTTTACTTATCCAGATTCCGTTCAATTTCTGGCGAGATGCATGAGTACATTTTTCAGTTCCCCTTTCAAGGTAAAGTGCAATTTTAATAAACCCAGCTTCAAGATCACAAGATTCAGAGAGTTCAAATCCTCTTGATTTAAAAGCTTCGATATATGCAAAAACACTTGGGCTTACTTCAACACCTTTTGGCCACCAATACCAAACACCGTCAAAACGTGGTTTGGTATCAAATTGCATCCACCTATCTTTATACAGACCAAAAGCCCATGCAATACAATTATACTTAATGTCCTTATTGCTTGTAACGTTGAAATTATCATCATTTGAGAGCCCAGGAAATGTTTCGAAAGCCTGTGCTTTGATTAACTCAACATTTTCACCCATAACTTGCAAGCTTGTTCGATAGTTGTGGCAGGATTATTTGATATAGTTTTATTGAATATTAAATTCAATGTCCAAACCAAAGGAGACGGTTCTCTTGTTATCTCTTCCAGAATAAATGGAACCACATCTTCGCCCATCGAAACTATATCTTGAAAATTTTTATCATTAACTATTTGTTCTGCAAATGACATAAACATTGTATTCTTCTTCCACGCTGTGACTTTTTGGTCAAAGCGAGATTTAACTGAAAAATGAGAATAAATTTTATCATCTGTGTGTTGAATAATATTACTAATGGATGAACTCGAAATAACATTATCTATTAAGCTTCCGTCTAGCGAACCATACGAAAATGCAAATGCTGAAACTATTATTCCGCCAGAGATGGTCAAAGGAATTAATTTCCTGTTTTTAATATTGTTTAATTGCATAATGCTAACGTTTTAGGTTTCACTGTGTCAAAAAATATTTTGTTTTTTACTTCTCTAATTTGTTCCATCTGTTTAGATATTAGAAACAAGTCAAATTTGAGCTGAGTATCATCTAGGACATCAATATCTAGGTAATAATCGTAACTATCTGTCCCGTTTGGTTCTAATGCATTATTGATAATTGCCCTAATATTTGAGTCTGGAACTTGAATATTAATTCGAAATGCATATTTCTCCAAAGGGTATATCGCCTCAGATTCTGTAGAGATCATCTTCGTAAAATAATCTAAAGGATCCTCAAATGAAGCAAGAGAAAATTTATTTACAAATCGAATTGATGTCCTTTCAATATAACGATCCTCCAATTGCCCAACGAGCATGGTAATACTTTCTTGAACCTCCTTCTTAAAATTGTCCCAACCTGAATATACGCTTTCACTGATGAAGATTACGCTGTCCTTTTCAATTATTAACTTTCTCTCTTTGTCTTGAGAAAAGTAAATGTAAGAGCTAATTTTTGTATTAGCCTTAGCACTTAGAGTAGATATACCTGGAGCTGGTGTACCATGAACATCAATATCAGAATGATAATTGTCAGACCGGATAGGAAACTTTAATTTAATAACCTTGTCATTAGCAATCATTTTACTTAACTCACGATCATCTGAAGAAGCGAATTTAAGCTGAAATATTGCCAATATTACTGGAGGTGAATTTAAAACAGGCCAGTTTGATTGCATCACTTTTGTCGGTTATTAAATTTGTTAAAGGTATTTTTATGAACGAAAATAATAAAATGTCCTAACACTTTGCAAAAGTAATCCATAAACATTAATAATAACGTATTAAATCCATCATTATTAACAATAAAGTGTAGTGACATGTAGTATAGAAATCTCAATATTTGTTAAACATTCGTGGAATAAGGGATGCTATCCATAAAAAGAAGTATTTTCGTATAAAAATTTAAAACCATTCAGCGTGCATCAAAATCTGGTACTGATCCCAACATACAACGAAAAAGAAAACGTCGAACGAATGATTCGCAAAGTATTTTCGTTGAAAACGCCTTTTCAGGTATTAATTATCGACGATAATTCGCCGGATGGAACCGCTGAAATTGTTGACCGGCTTATTCCTGAATTTTCGGACAGGCTTCATATACTGAAACGGGCCGGGAAAGAGGGACTCGGAAAAGCATATCTGGCCGGATTTCACTGGGCATTGGCACGTCCGTACGAATATATTTTTGAGATGGACTGCGATTTTTCACACAATCCGAGATATCTGGAAAAACTGTACACTGCCTGTACCCAACAAAATGCCGATCTGGCAATCGGATCGCGCTATATTTCAGGAATTAACGTGATAAACTGGCCGCTTGGCCGGGTATTGATGTCATACATTGCTTCGATGTATGTGCGAACAATTACCGGAATGAAAATCATGGACACCACTGCCGGATTTAAATGTTACCACCGGAAAGTTCTGGAGACCATCGACTTTGACAACATCCGGCTGAAAGGTTATGGGTTTCAGATTGAAATGAAGTTTAAAACATGGAAACACGGATTTAAAATAGTTGAAGTGCCCATCATTTTCAAAGACCGAACACGGGGAGCATCGAAAATGAGCGGTGGCATTTTTAACGAAGCGCTTTGGGGCGTCCTGAAAATGAAGATCAGAAGTTGGTTTATTCGTTACGAAAAAGCAATTTAAATACACAAAATATGAAGACACTCATTAAAAATGCCAGGATCATCAATGAAGGACAGATTTTTAGCGGAGCTGTACTGATTGATGGTGCGTTTATTGCCAAAGTTTTCACCGGTGAAAACATTCCTGCTGAATTTGCACAGGGAGCAACAGTGATTGATGCCAATGGCAAATACCTGATTCCGGGAGCCATCGACGATCAGGTTAATTTTCGCGAACCGGGCCTGACACACAAAGGCGAAATTGCCACAGAATCGAGGGCAGCCGTTGCCGGTGGAGTGACTTCGTACATGGAAATGCCCAATACCAATCCTCAGGCGGTGACTCAGGAAATACTCGAATTGAAATACCAGCGTGCTGCAGAAGTTTCGGCTGCCAACTATTCGTTTTACATGGGCGCCACCAACGAAAATCTGGACGAAGTGCTGAAAACCAATGGTTCAGATGTTTGCGGAATTAAAATATTCATGGGTTCGTCAACCGGAAATATGCTGGTTGACAAAGAAGAGGTGCTTTCAGAAATATTTAAAAATACCAAATTGCTGGTCGCTACGCATTGCGAGGACGAGCCTACAATTATCCTGAATACAACCATCTACCGCGAAAAATACGGTGAGTATGTGCCAATTTCTGCGCATCCTAAAATAAGAAGCGCCGAAGCCTGTTTTAAATCATCGTCGAAAGCGGTTGCGCTGGCTTCAAAATACGGAACAAGGCTGCATGTTTTGCACATTTCAACCGCCGATGAAATGAAACTTTTTGCTTCGGGACCAGTTGCTGAAAAGCTCATTACTGCTGAGGTTTGCGTGCACCATCTATGGTTCGACGAAACCGATTACATTGCACATGGTAACTTTATCAAATGGAATCCTGCGATTAAATCGCCTGCCGACAAAGCTGCACTTTGGAAAGCTTTACTTGCCGATAAAATTGACGTAGTGGCTACCGATCATGCACCGCACACCCTTCAGGAAAAAGAACATTCGTATTTTAAAGCGCCGTCAGGTGGTCCGCTGGTACAGCATTCGCTGGTAGCCATGCTCGAAATGAGCCGGAAAGGAATGATTCCGGTCGAAAAAGTGATCGAAAAAATGTGCCACGCCCCGGCAGACTTGTTCCGCATCGACCGACGCGGCTATATCCGCGAAGGATATTATGCCGATTTGGTGTTGGTTGATCCGGCACAATCGTGCGTGGTTTCTCCTGAAAATATTCTGTACAAATGCGGCTGGTCGCCTTTCGACGGAACAGAATTCTCGCACCAGGTAACCCATACTTTTGTAAATGGCGACCTGGTTTATGCTGATGGAAATGTTGTTTCTGGAATACAGGGAAAAAGGCTGAAGTTTAACCGGTAAAAAATTTATCTTAAAATAGAACGTAAAAGGATTTCATCTCTGGGGAGGTGGAATCTTTTTTATTTTTAATGCAACAAGCCCTGTTTAATATATTCCCAAATATGACAAAAGGTAACCCTCAATCACATTAAATTATCGTATGTCATGTAACACATATTACTATATCACTGATATACAGACATCTATAATTTTAAAAATGAGGGGGGGGGTAAAATATATTTTTTTATCCGCAAAGTACTTGTTAAATTAGCTCAATCAACAAAAAAAAAACCAACCAGCTATGCCCATAAACAAATTTGTTTAAAAGGCCACACCGGGTTACATCTCCCTGCCATGTCTCGAAAACCTGCCGGGTACGACCCGCCGGTGCGGCCAAAAAGTTGAATCTTTCCATCCTTCATCGGGTCGGCATTTTACTGCAACAACATGAGACATAACTTTTTTTGCTACTACATAAACTTTTTCATTCACCGTAAATTTAAAAACTATGAAAACAAATACATTTAAATTAACCGCATTTTTTTATTTATTTCTATTTCTGCCTTTTCACAGGTAAAAGTCAATTCAAGTGGTAGGGATGGTATTGGCACAGACCCTTCTTCGTCTTTCTTTTTGCAGGTTACCAATACTTCAGGTTATAACGGGCTTAGTGTCAGTACCCCATCGGGCGTCAGTACCCAATCGGCTTATGGGATATTTGGCACTGTCACCAATAGTACTGGTGGTTCAATCAATCGTGGGGTTTATGGCTCAGTATATAGTAGCACTGCTGCCGAAAGCGGACAGGCTATTGGTGTAACAGGAATAGCTGGTAATTGTTCCGATGGTTATAACTTGGGTGTTTTTGGTAATCTTTTGGGAACCAAAAGTGGCGCTTCGGTTTTCGGTACAGTTGGTACTTATTTTGGGCCACCCGCTGATCTTAAAATTGCAAGTGTGCAATATGCAGGGTATTTTGTTGGCAACGTGAAAATAACAGGATCGATCTGGGCAGCGAGCGGCACAATTACCGGTTCGGACGAAAAGATCAAAAAGGACATAACCATGCTCGATTCCTCTGACAATATTTTCAAGCTTATGCCTAAACAGTACAGGCTTAAAAGCCCCAAAGAATTATTGAGCGAACAAAAACCGGCTTCCGATACAGCTAAAGTTGTAATCGACAATACCCCGGAATCCAAAGATGCCAATAAATACCATTATGGATTTCTGGCCCAGGATTTACAACTTGTTTATCCCGATTTGGTATATACCAGTGCCGATGGTACCCTTGGGATCGATTATCAGGGATTTATCCCAATGATAATTGATCAGTTACAAAAAATGAAACAAACGCTAAATGAAAAGGACGATCAAATTGCAGCCCTCGAGAGCGGGTTGGAAAAATGCTGTGGTTCATCAAGCCTAAAAAGCGCCTCAATAACAACCGGAACAACTACTGATTTAACTGAAACCAAAGTCCGGTTAGACCAAAACATTCCGAACCCGTTTAGTCAGGAAACAAAAATTGGTTGTTTTATTCCTGAAACATCTGGCAATTCTGTTTTGTATATTTACAACATGAACGGAACCCAATTGCAACAATACAGCATAAACGGCAAAGGCAAACAATCGGTAACCATAAACGGCAACAGCTTTCAAGCGGGCATGTACCTCTACGCACTTGTTATTGATGGCAAGGAAGTGGATACAAAACGGATGATTTTAACGAAATAAAGTCAATTAAATAAAAATCGTAATGAAAGCGAAAAGAATTTTCTTCGTATTACTGACGTTATATTTCAGTATTTCTTTCTCATCAAAAAGCTTTGGGCAATTAATTGTTGATGCCGGTAAGGATACGATTGTTTGTTCTGGAAATACCGATGATGAAGGCATTGAAAGAATCAAAATAGGAGGGAATCCTACAGCTTCAGGAGGTGTTGGGCCATATAAGTTCACCTGGAGTGGGAAACGAAAAATCTATCCTTCAAGTAAGTATATGTTATATGCATCTGATATTTTAGAGGATACCACCCAGTGTAACCCTACATTTAAAAGGAACTCAGCGCCAGAAGATTGGTTTACTTTCCATTTGAAAGTTGAAGATGCCTCCAACCATATTGGATATGACTCTGTTAGGATTCGAAGCTCAAGATTTATTACTTCTTTGGTTAGTCCACGCATGGTTGGGATTAACTTAGGGGATAGTGTCCGACTCTTCGGGAATGCATATATAGGAGGTAATTTCCCGCTCTTGAGGTATTTTATTTCTCCTTCTCACGGGTTATCCGATTCAACAGATATTTATGGTTGGGCAAAGCCTAAGAGAAATATTCGGTATTATTTACAAGCAGTTGATTCAATCGGTTGTATATGCTGGCCTGTCCCTCACCTTGATATCCATGTTGATACTACAGCTACATCGAATGAGGTACTAGCCAGCTTGAAAACCCGATGTTTTTTTGATAGTGGAGATTTGATCATCAGTGTACCTCAAAAGCAGGGTTCACCTTATCAAGTTACGGTTACTGCCGTTGATGGGGGCATTGTTCATTCGGGCAAATATTGTGACCGTAATTTGCGCATTACCAATTTGAAACTTAAGGAGAATCAAATTTATTTAATTACGATTCTCGATGGCAACAAAAGACAGGTCTTTAAACTGCTTTATAATTAGATATTTTATTGTTTCAAACAAATATTTATTAAAACTATGAAAATGAAAAATATATTTATAATTCTGCTATTTTTCTTGTCAACAAGCTCATTTTCGCAAACCGCTGGATTGGTTATTAAAATAAACGATAAAAATCTGTTGCCAATTATTGACAAGGAGTTAACGAGTAATAAACTCAAGATAATATCAACTGATGCCAAATTAACTGAAACTTTCGAGAAGTATAACCTTTATAAATTTAAACAGCTATATCCTTCGTCAAAAAGGCCGGAACTTTTAAAATATTACTTGGTGGAAGCTGAACGGTCTGAAGAGCTCATTAAAGAATTAATAGAGGATCACAGTGATAAATTTTCCCAAATTAGAGAATATCAGGAACCAAAACCGTTGTATATCCCAAATGATTATGATTTTTCAATAACGCATGGTTCTGATGGATATACCGCGTCAAGGGATATTGGACTTTCCTATTTGGAGTTGATAAATGCTCCAGAGGCATGGGAAATCACAAAAGGTGATCCAAATGTAATTATGGGCATCCATGACACTCATCTTTATGTTGATCATGAAGATTTTGCCGGTAAAATATTCAAAGTTTATGATGCAAACATTAGATCCTCATTTTATCCCATATCTGGTTGCGATCATGGAACAATGGTTGCTGGTATAATCGCCGCGAATACTAATAATGATACAGGTTTTTCATCTATTGGGTTTAATTGTAAAATTGCTAAAACGTCAGAAAATCATGATGATTTATTGTTAATGGCAATTGAAGGGGTAAAAGTCATAAATATTAGTCAGGATTGGGGGCCTTACTTTGAGCCTCATGCTATCTTAATGGAAGAATTAACGGAAGATTATAACGTAACAGTTGTTGCTGCCGCAGGCAACGAAAATAGCACCCGGTATTTTTACCCTGCATCATACGAGAATGTGATATCCGTTACTTCTGTAGGCCATGAGTTTGATAGGGGGACCACTTTTTCAGGCAAGCAGTTTAATTGGAAAGATTGTCATAGGAAATTCATAGACAGTTCTTTGTACCCAGATAAAACTCATTCGCACAATGACAAGGTGGATATTTGTGCTCCAGGCTACTATATTCTTACTACTTGTCATCCTGAAACGTATAGAAATGGTTTAGGGGTGCCTACCGGTCAATTATATAGCGTTGAAGAAGGTACTTCTTTTGCCGCTCCAATGGTTTCAGGAGTGTGTGCCTTAATGTATTCAATAAATCCTAATTTAACACCTTTAGAGGTAAAGGATATTATTCAAAGTACAGCAGTTAATATATATGCCATTCCTGAAAACGCTGAATACATTGGCTTATTGGGCGCTGGCAGAATTGATGCTTATGAGGCTGTTAAGAAAGCTGGGACTACATATTTGACTGGACTGCAAAATTCAAAGGCAATCTCTGCGGGTTATGGTTTTATCTTAAACAATGTAACCATCAACAATAATTCAAATGTTAGCTTAACCGCAAGAAAGGTCGCCGAAATAAATGGGACTTTTGAAGTACCACTCGGTTCAACATTTGAAATAAAACTAGATCCTTTAGCTAAGACCATTGGTCAATAATTATTTCGAACCAATATGGGGTTCCATCTTTCAAAACGGAGATGGAATCCTTATTTTTTGAACGGATGCAAAACCCCTCATACATTTTGGTAAGACTCATTTCCCATTTGAAACAGGAAAATTAACGCTGCTAAAATTACTTATAGGGCTCAAGACGTATATATGATATGAAAACTCAACATCTATTCATGTTGTTTCTGGCAATTTTGGCGTTAAAAGCCCGGGCACACGATTATCAAACAGTATATGCCAACCAGACAGCGCTTTTTAATAATTCTTCAAAAGACCAGATTAAAGGCCTGAGGGTCGATTCGGTGAAAGTAGCAGCCGCTGACACCATTTTGTACCCGTTTGCTACCATTCAGGAAGTATCGGCAGGTTGCATTTCTCCTTACAAAGCTTCCTGGATCGGCGAAAACGTGGTCATAAAACCCGACTTCAGCAACCTGTTTTTCAACAGAGATGGAGATACAATAATCCTGAAAACCAATGCCCGGCTAAACGAAACGTGGATTGCCTTTCAACGTGCCGACACATTCAGGGTGGAAGCACGTGTGCAGGCTGCGGAGTTGGGAACTGTTCTGGGCATAAGCGACTCGGTAAAAACAATTGCCTTCCGGCTGCTTGACCAACAGGGAAACACGGTTGACCATGCGTTGAACAAACTAAAGGTAAAAATCAGCAAAATGCATGGCTTTGTAGAAACACTTAACTTTTACCTGTTTCCCGATATTGTGGCCAGCTATCCCGATAAAATACTGATGAGTTATACGCTTGTCGGGCTTACCAATCACAGGCTTGGCATACAAAACCTGACCTGGTTCGATGTGAATGGTTTTAACCCAGGTGACGAATTGAATGTGCAGGAGCACAACATTGGCGATCCCAATTTTTTCCTCCCCGTTCGCGAATACGACAACCGGTGCATTTATAAATACCTTGAACGTACCAACTATGCCGACTCAATTGTTTACCGGTACGCCCGCAAGCAAAGCATTAAAACCGTTTACACCGATAGTACGACTTTGGTAACCTACAACGACACGGTGCGTTCGGTGGTATTGGCCAACCCCGGGTTCGACAAGTTGCCCGGAGAACCTATCTTCCAAGGCAATTCTGCTCAACAGATGTATATGCGCAACGATGAATTTCTGACGAAGATTCGACCCTCCGCAATGAATGAACTCTATGTATATTCAGGCAATGGAGATTGCTGGAGTGAAATTGCTGGTGAGGGCTGCTTGCCGGAGATTCGTTACATTGATGGTCTCGGGGGACCGTATTACCAATGCCGGGGTTATATTGGTGAGTCGGAAGAGCGAAAACTGGTTTATTATAAAAAGGGTGAAACAGAATGGGGAGAAAAGCTGGTAATTACCGGCGTCCGGAACATTAAAACCTACGCAGGATTGCAGGTATTCCCCAATCCTGCCCGCAATGTGGTTACTTTTCAGTTAAACGATGATGCCGGAACACATGAAATTAGGATTTACAACCAAAATGGCAGTTTGGTTAAAACCGAACAATTCAAAGGTTCTACCTGCAAAATTAAATTAGCCGGTTTTAAAAGCGGGATCTATTTTTACAGGCTTACGTCTTCAACATCAACAGAATATTCAGGAAAATTGGTTGTAGATTAAAAATCAAAAGAGGCTCCGTTTCCGAAGCCTCTTTTGATTTTTATAGTTTTCGATAAATTATTCAACTACAATCAGCAGGTATTTCGATGCTTTCCAGAATTCCGCAGGTTGATCGATTACAAGGCTTTCAACAGTTTTTTCGCCTGTCAGATGGTATGTTTCGGCAGGATGAAAAGTAACCACTTTGGCTTTCTTCGTATTCAGCGGCAACTGGTTAAACTCGCGGATATCAATTTTCATGAAATAATCACGGTTGAAATCCTTTTTCATTTTGATGGTTTTTCCAAGTCCCAAAAAACCACCTTCTTTTTCAATCACGTTCTTTTCTTCCAGTTCTTTTTTAGTTCCGAAGGCATAATAGGCAGTGTTCATTGCAATAACCTGTGCTTCAATAGCCTGGTTTTTTTCCAGAATGGTCTGTTCGCTTTCGGCTGTTATCACCTCAATTTCTTCTTTCAGTCCGGCAACATTAATATTCAAATTATTAAGCTCCATTTTTAAAACGGCAATTTCCGAATCTTTGTCGCCTACTTGTTTGTTAAGAAGCTCCATCATTTTTTCCACCTCGGCAATCCTCGTATTTGATGCACGAAGTTTTGCCTGAAGGTTTTTCACCAGTTCTTTATTTTTCTGAAGCAGATCATTGATCTGGGCGATGTCTTCAGCAATGCGCTTTTTTGCAACCGATTTTAGTTCTCCGCCTGATGAAGTTTGAACGGAAACGATTTTTTCAAGGGTTTTAATCGAATCCAGGTTTGCTTGTATTTCGTTCATATCGCCAAGTAATTCAAGAATTGAAGCGTCTTTTTGCACAGCCAATTGTGCAATGCTATCTTGTACGGCTTGCATGCGAGCAACCTCTTTTTTGTGCTGACCACATGAGGTAAGCACAACAACTGACAGAATAAATAGTAACTTTTTCATTTGTTTCAAAGTTTAAAGTGTTAAAAAACGTTTTTTAAATATCCTTTATGGCCTTGCGGCTGGTTTCCTGTATAATCTGGCCCAAATCAATTGAATCGAACATCTGAAGTATCCGCTTTTCTGTTTCTTCGAACCCGATCCGGAAGAGCTCATCGGCTTTCTTAAAGTCGAACGTATTGAATTTTCTTGTTTCAGGAGGATCGATCACAAAATCGCATTTTGTAAGGCTTTCCCTCACATTCTGGCTCATTGCCAAACGGAAGGTTCTTTCTGCAACAGCTTTTATTCCTGAAATATTTTCCTGTGCACCGTTGTGGTTCACATGCACACCAATCAGTATCCGACATTGATTGCGAATACAGTCAACCGGCAGATTGTTGAGCAAACCGCCATCGACATAAGAATTTCCATCAATTACCTGTGGCTCGAAAATGATGGGAATAGATGCCGACGCCAATACCCATTGAAACAGTTTGCCTTCGTTTTTAACTTCAGAACGACCACTGTTGAGGTTTACGACAGAGCAATAAAATGGTTTTTTAAGGCTTGCAAAATCATCCTTTTCAATATTCATTTCCAGGAGCGACAAAACCTTCTTGATGTCAATCAATCCGTTTGAGGGCATTTGCCATTTGAACATCTTCACCATTTTATTGGCCTTCACCAATTCCAAAATCTGCAAAGGTTCCATACCGGCGGCATAAAAAACGCCCACCAGCGCTCCTGCACTTGCTCCTGAAATAATTTCGGGTCGGATACCATATTTATGAAGGGCTTCGAGCACCCCAATGTGAACAATGCCCCTGGCTCCGCCTCCACTAAGTGAAATGCCGAATTTATAGGGTTTTGGATTCTCGTGCATGGGTTGTTAATGTATTAACGGCACAAAGTTAAGGTGAATCATTGATCTATTTGTTACATAACTTGTAAAAAATGTTACACAATTCACACCTTGCCAGCAAATGTCAATTCTTTTACTTGTGGACTGGTACATAAGTTTCAAGTATGAATAAATGTTGTATTTATAATTGTTCAAATATTATGACTCACCCCGTCGCATCTGCGATGCTCTCCCCTCTCTTTTAAAAGAGAGGGGGAAGGCCGCCTGCGGACTTGGGGGTGAGTTAATTTTCAGAGAATAATAATTTCTTCTATTTTCCCGGCAACTTCCAGTCCCGCATTCCGGCCAACATCATTGAAAATTGTTTTTCCGGTTTTCCGGTCGGTTAGTTTTACCTCTACGAGGCCATTCATACTTTCTTCAATCCGGCCATCCATCAATCCCAATATAGGCGATGCCAGAGCTGTTGCAGCTTCACGTCGCACCAATATTTCGAGCCGATGGTTTTTATTTTCCATTACCAGTTCAACTTTTTCTGTATCAATTGCTGACTTGCGCAACTTGCTCTGATTGTATGTGGTAAACTGAATGAGCCGGTCGCCCAGCCAGATACCTGCGATAAAACCAACAAATGAATAAGCCATGTAAGGTATTTTGGCCACCGAAACCTTTACTGAAAACCCGGGTTGGCTGAAATGGTTTGTTTGCAGCCAGACGTATGCACTTGGAAACGATTGACCCCAGTCTTTTTCGATGTAACCGCGTCCGTCATCAAAGTTCAGAATTTCACCATCAACTTCAAGTTCACCTTTTATTGAATGATCCATGCTGACAATACCATGGTAACATTCCATGAAAGGCAGAAAAGTATAGGGACCCATTATTCCGGGCGAATACCATGGATTTGGCCACGGAACTGTATCCGAAAATTGCAGGTTTCCCTTCAATTCAGGCAGGTTTAACTGAACGGCATTGCGCGAAAAGTGATTGTCGTGAATAGCAATATTAAATGTATCCTGAGAGGGCACAAACATTTCAGGATTAAATTTATGGTATTGAGCCGTTTGTTTTTTACCATTGAGTACCTGAATAAAGGCATGACTTTTACCCTGATCGTCCATGGCAATTCCGGGAATAATTGCAAATGCTTTGGTTTCGGTCTGGTTCACCACTTTAAAATACCAACCTTCAAAATAACTTCGTTTTCGAGTCCATCCCTGATATCGTTCAGGATGAAAAATGGCGCTTATTTTATTTCTAATCATAACCTGTCAGTTGGAAGGTTTAAAGGTAAAATTCAAAATCAGGAAAAGCAATGAACAACATGTTCCTTTCAGCGAAAGTTTGTAATATTGCAGGCTTATAAATAAACGCATTTTGACAGAAGAAACCTGCATTTTCTAGGGAGTTTTATACAATATTATTCCGAATTGGCAGTTTATCCTAAAGTCATTCAAAACTCAGCTATTGGGAAAACGGTTTTCATATCGCTTATTTTTTGTTGTGGTGTTGTTAATTCTGGCAGGTTGTTCAACTGAAAAAAATACAGTTGTATCGCGTGCCTATAACAATGTTACTGCCCATTACAATGTATATTTCAACGGAAGGGAAAGCCTTCGTGCCGGTGTTGAAAAGGTCAACAAATCAGTGGAAGATGATTTTTCGAAGATTTTGCCAATCTACAAATCGAGCAACCCAACCACGGCCTCAGCTGCAACAGGCGATATGGACAATGCAGTGCTGAAAGGTTCGAAACTGATACAGTCGCACTCGATCACAAAAAAACCGAAACGCAGAAAAAACCGGAGTAAATCCTACATCAAATTTGCCAGTCAGGAAGAATTCAATAATTGGGTAGATGATGCCTACATCCTGATGGGAAAAGCCTATTACTACCAGCACAATTTTGCAGCAGCCATCGAGAATTTCTCTTATGTGGTGCGAAAATTCGAAGACGATCCGAACAAACATGTTGCCAATACCTGGCTGATTCGTTGTTATAACGAACTGGAACGCTATGTTGAGGCTTATGAATTGATCCAGTTGCTGCAAATGGACGAAAGCTTTCCCCGGAAACTTGACGGTGAACTGGCAGCGGTTACCTCTGATTACTATGCCAAACAACTTTTATACACCGAAGGAATTCCTTTCTTGTCAATCGCAGTAAAACAAGCTGACAAAAAGGAGGACCGGCTTCGTTACAAATATATACTTGCCCAATGTTACCAGGAAACCGGAAATGCTGAAAAGGCCTCGCAAACCTTCAGGGAAGTTACCCGGATGAACCCGCCATACACAATGGCTTTCAACGCGCGCATCAGCGCTGCCGGCACTTTTACCGGAACCGGCGATGCTGAAAAGTTGAAAAAGGAACTCCGAAAAATGCTTCGCGACAAAAAGAACCTCGAATTCCGTGATCAGATCTATTTTGCAATAGGCAATATTTCAATGAAAGAAGGAAAGCGTGAACTTGCAATTGAAGAATATACAAAATCGGCTTCGTTAAGTTCAACGAACATGTACCAGCGCGCGCTCTCGTGCCTCACCCTTGCGCAAATTTATTTTGACGACCTGAACTACAAAAATTCACAGGCCTACTACGACAGCGCAATGGTGGTGATCGATGATCAGTATCCAAATTATCCGGAAATAGAAAATCGTCACCGAAGCCTTACCCGACTGACTGACAACATTTACACTATTGAACGCGAAGACAGTTTGCAGCGCATTGCATTAATGGACGAACCTTCAAGAAATAAGCTGATCGATAAATGGATCATGGAAGCTGCCGAGAAAGAAGCCAAAGACAAAAAGGACGAAGCGGCTCAATTGATGGATCGGAGTTATTTCAGGCAGAATGAAAGTCGCTTTGGCCTGAGCCAGCAACAGGAAGGCGCCGGATGGTACTTTTACAGCCCAACGACTGTTGCCTACGGGAAAGTGGAATTTGAGCGCCTTTGGGGAAAACGCAAACTCGAAGACGGCTGGCGCAGAGCCGACAAACGAAGTGTGATCGAAGATCAAATGGCGGAAGCTGAAGAAGATTCGCTGATGGCCGAAGGTGCACAGGTAAAAAAAGTAACGGATGTGAAAAGCCGCGAATTTTATACCCAGGATTTGCCGGTGAACGATTCGCTGATGAATGTTTCGCACAACAACATCAGAAACGCTCTTTTCAATGCCGGACGAATTTTCAAAATCGATTTTTCCGATTTTCCGCGTTCGTCCGAGTCGTTCGAGGACCTGAACAGACGTTATCCTGACAATATTTTCACGCTGTCGTCCTATTTTGAATTGTGGGATCTGTATAATAAAATGACGAATCAGGAAAGATCCGACTATTATAAAAATCTGATTATTGGCCAATATCCCGATTCAAAATATGCCAAATATTTACTGAACCCGAATTATTTCATCGAGCTCGAAGCGAAAGCCGACAGTGTTAACCGGCTGTACCAAAAGGCATTTCTGGAATTTAAAAGCGGCCAATATACCCAAGCCGGAAATACAGCAGATCAAATTATGACCATGCAGCCGGATAGTGCGCTGGTACCGAAAGTACAATTCATTAAAATGGTTGACAACGGCACTCAGACAAACTGGGAGGGTTTCAGTAAATTACTGAACGAATACATTGCCACTTATCCGAAAGCCGAACCAAAACCTTTGGCCGAGCAAATCCTGAAATTAATTCAGGACAGCACATTGGCCAATTACCAAAACCTTGTCGATATTGGTTACCTGAACGATCAAATTCAGAACAACGAATTATTGCCCGGAAATAAAAAAGGTGCCGACGAATTCGAAGGAAAATTTTCGTACGACGAAGATCTGTTGCATTATTTTGTAATCGCTTATCCCAAGAATGCCGCCATCGACCTTAACCGCCTGAAATTCGACATCGCCAATTACAACATCGACCATTATACAAAAATTGATTTCGATATTGAAACACAAAGTCTGAACAACAATACTTCGCTGTTGCTCATCCGATCACTCAACGACAAAGAGCAAGGGCTGATTTATTTCAGGTCGATCATCAAAAAGCGGGAAGTTTTTGAAGCCCTCAAAAATATCAAATACATCAACTTCGTGGCTTCGTCAACCAATTTCCGCGAAATCACCTCCGACAAGGATTACGTTGAATACCTCAAGTTTTTTGTACTGAATTACAGCAAGTTCATTTCCAGCGATTTTACCGACGAGGTTTTGCCTGAACCGGAAGAATTAATGGCAAAAGCCCAGGCAGAAGAAGAATTGCTGAAAGAAAGAGGATCGTTTGTAACCATCTCTTCTGCTGCTTCAGGAAGTGATTTGTATTCCAATGAAGAAACCGGAATTCAGAATTATGTGATTGCAGTAAATGCACCCGAATTTAACCTCAAACCTGTTGTGGCAGCCTTTACAACACATAACCGCGACGAATACAGTCAGGCCGGACTGACCATCGAGGAAAAACAAATGGTTGAGAATAAGTTGATGATTGTCCGTCCGTTTAAAACCAAGAACGAAGCAATCAGTTACTTCACAAAAGCGGTGGCAAACCGTAAATTGTTCCGCAGCCTCGACACGTTGGGCTACCGAAACTTTATTATCACCGATGCGAACCTGAAAAAACTGACTGAGACACGGAGAATCAACGATTACCTTGACTTCTTCAAGACAAAATACATTGGAACGGAAACGGATGCAAGCGCCCAAAATCAGCAGTTACCTGCATACAACGGGCCGTACAAACAAAACATCTCTGGAGCACAATCCTTCTTCCTGATTGTTCCCAAAGAAGAAATTAATCCTGAAAGGCTTATTGAATCTGTAAAGCAGTTCAACACAAAAAATTATCCGCAGCAAAACTTGAGGGTTACCAGCCCAATGCTCGACGATTTCAGGATAATTATTAAGGTGGAAGGACTGGCTTCGAAACAATCTGCCCTTGATTATCTGCGCACAATAGCAAGCGATCAGCAGGTTTACGGGCCTTTGGAAAATGCCAATTACCGTAATTTTATCATTACTCCTGAAAACGAACCGATTTTTTTACAGAGCAAGAACATTTTAACATACATGGAATTCTACAAACAGTTTTACCTGAAATAGAAAATGTTCCCTCTATAACGTTTTGCATGGGGAACTGTAAAAATGGAATCGATATATATATATATATATTGTGACTGTTTACTCACCCCGTCGCATCGTTCGACTGAGACTTCGGCGTGAGCTCAGTCGAACGCTCACTCCGAAGTCTGCGATGCTCTCCCCCCCCTTAAAAAAATAGCTACTCTTTATACGCAAATCATGATTTTTGTGGCTCTATAACGTTTTGTATGGGTAATTATGAAACGGGAATAGATTTATATTGTAATTGGTTACTCACCCCATCGCATCTGCGATGCTCTCCCCCTCTCTTTAAAAAAGAGAGGGGGGAAGGCCGCCTGCGGACTTCGGGGTGAGTTATGAATATGAACTATCAACATATCTTTCTATTAATAACCTATTCGATTCTATAAATTTCAACTTTAATTGCATTCTGATTACCCACACTATACGTTATAGAGCCGTTATTAAACGTATTTTATTAAACAAAGTAAAAACAAAGGAGATAAACATCAAATCGGATCAATAATAAATACAATGTCTTAAAAAACCTTATTTTTAAAGAAAAAAACCTCAGTAGAAAAAATAACGAATAGATCCACACCTTATTACCTAATTATAAAGTTCTATCAGAAGACTATCAACCCTAAATAAGGTAATAAGGTTGCGGCTTTGGGCGCTGATTTTTCTACTTAGGTAGCCTTTTAAAATAAGGTTTAAAGAAAAGGCGATCAATGTTATTTGGATACGGG